>JASJBY010000043.1 GCA_030066245.1 Gammaproteobacteria bacterium | reverse complement strand
CTAGCCCGGATTTCTCACCGGGATTCGGAATCTTGGGTCGCTCTGGCAAAGCAGATTGGCCGATCGTCCGCAGAGGCATAGCTGTAGCTATGGCTCAAGGGGGACCGGTCAAGATGCAAAGCCAGAGTGGGCCAAGAACCGAATAGGACGGCTTGTGTGTAAGGAAGACCGGCTTGGTGAAGCCATTGTGCTGAGTTTGCAAACATAATCTGCGCTCCAAGGTCCGCCTGGTGAGAAATCCGGGCTAAGACGCACTCCCAAGCAGACTTCAGCGGCTTCGCTTGAGTGTGACTGAAGGCACTTCACCGTAGAGCTTTCGGTACTCCTGGGCAAATCTGCTGGCGGTGGCATAGCCGCAATCGAGGGCGACCGTGGTCACGGTCAGGTTCGGGGTAGGGTGGAGCAGCGCCCGCCGCGCCGCTTCCATGCGTCGCCGGACAAGAAACTGCAGCGGTGTCCATGGGCGCTCTCGTTTGAACGCCAGAAAGAGCTTTGTGCGCGAGCAGCCGCATGCCGCGGCGACCTCCAACATGCCGATCGGGTTTCCGAAATTGGCTTCCATGAATTCTTCGGCGCGGCGAACGACCGCCGACCCAGACGAACAATTCGGGCCGTCAATACACCGGAGATGCTGTCCCGGCAGCGCCAGCATCCCGCCGAGAACCATGTCGTCGAGCAGGCTGCGCACGATAGGGTTGTCGAGGGCCGACGGATTGGTGCTCAATTCATGGAGCACGAATCTAACGAGCTGTTGAACCCGTTTGCCCTCGAGGCTCGCCAGATTCAAACTCAACTCGAAGCCGAGGGGCCCGGGGTCGGTTAGGGTGATTTCTCGGAAATGCCGCGCGAGTTGGTCCGTATCGGCGGATAGAACCAACAACGGCGCCTTCGCCGGTCGAAAGACTTTGATGGCTTGGCCCGGCTGAACAATGGGTGCAGTGCTAGTTGATGCCGCAACCCTTACTCCCGATATGGTGAACACGCTCGGCGTTAGACGCGAGGGGTTCATGACCACGGCCATGTGGTCAGTCCACTTAGCCCTTACCCAAGCATCCGTGGCCCACTGAGTGCGTATCAACTGGGCTGCGCCCATCGGGTAGGCCTTAAATTCAACGGCAAAATTACTCCGGTCCGTTATCCGGTCAACGCGAAGTTCTATGCCGGCATTCGCGAATGCCTGCACCACTCCTTCCACGTCACGGAGGATTACGGGTTCCGGACCATCGTTCCGCATCGTTCCGCGCTCTTTGGGACGATTCTTGCCATGTTTGGGACTATGTTGGATGGCGGACGTCTATTGGATGGCGGACGTCTAATTTATCTAGAAAAATGCAAAATCAACAACCGTTTTTGCTGGTGTTAGATGCCTCTACTGGTCGCTGCTTCGCCTGGATCGACCATGTTCGGCGGGCGGATTTTGAATTTTCAGAGACTTAGAGATTCAACGCGGGCCTGGTCTCGCGGGGGAATGGTAGTTTGTGACATCACCGGAAAGTGCTATTCTCCGGTCGAACGCGTCAGCTCCCCAAACCTTGTTGCCCACTCGGATTCTGGGGTGTTTACCGATGACGAGACTGGCAATCATAATAATGCATCCAGAGGGACATCCCACATGCCGAACGCCCGCGCTATCCAAGTATTCTTTTTTTTCTCGCTCGCAGGGTTGCTGACGGGCTGCGGCAAGGAACCCCCTCCGGAGCCCATTCGGCCGGTCCTGGCCGCCAAGGTCGGGGACGTGGCAGGCTTCAAGCGGGACCGTTTTCCCGGCCGGGCCAAGGCCAAGGACGAGACCAACCTGTCTTTCCGCGTGTTCGGGCCCCTCATCTCGCGCCCCGTCGACGTGGGTGACCGGGTCACGGCGGGGGACATCGTCGCCCAGATCGACCCCACGGACTACGAGGTGTCGCTGGAGAACATGAACGGGCGGCTGGACAAGGCTCGCGCCGACCGGAAGTTCTCCGAAGCGGAGTACCAGCGGGTCAAGAACATTTTCGAGGACGACCCCGGCGCCATCAGCAAGACCGCGTTGGACAAGCGCAAGCAGGAGCTTGATGCGAACGTGGCCCAGGTCCGGACCCTCACCGCCAGCGTGGCCCAGGCCGAGCTGGCCCTCGGCTACACGACCCTGAAGGCACCCTTCGACGGCACCATCGTGGCCACCTACGCGGAGAATTTCGAGTTCGTGAAGGCCCAGCAGCCCATCGTCCGGCTCCTGGACAAATCGCAGATCGAGATGGTGATCGACGTGCCGGAAGGGCTCATTACCCTGGCCCAGTACGTGGAGAAGCTCGTCGTGGTCTTCGATGCCTACCCCGACGTGGAGCTCGACGCGACGATCGTCGAAATCGGCAGAGAGGCTACCGAGGCCACCCGCACCTTTCCCGTGACACTGCGGATGCAGCCGCCGGAAGAGGTGGCCATATTGCCGGGGATGGCGGGCGTGGCGACCGGCTACGCGCGCCTGCCCGACGACCCCGCCGAGGGTGTCAAAGTGCCCGGTCATGCGGTGCTATACGACCAGTCCGGAAAGGTGTATGTCTGGGTCCTCAAGCCTGAGACCGAGCCGTCCAAGGGAGGCTCGGCGACAGGGGTCAAGGCGGTGGCAGAGAAGCGGGAAGTGACCGTGGGCAAGCTCACCCCGTACGGGATCCGCGTCACTTCCGGTCTCGAGCAAGGGGCGTGGATCGCCACGGCGGGTATGAACACCTTGCGGGACGGACAGGAAGTCTTCCTGCAGCCGACCCACGGAGAAAAGCGCTCATGAGCCTCACCGAGTACGCGGTCAAGAACCGGGCGGTCTCGTATTTCATTGCCGCGCTATTCATTCTCGGCGGCATCGGCGGCTACTTCACCATGGGCCATCTGGAGGATCCCATTTTCTCGGTGAAGAAAGCCATCATTATCACCCCCTATCCCGGTGCGAGCCCGGAGGAGGTGGAGCTGGAGGTCACCGACCGCATCGAGAAGGCGATTCAGGAGGTGCCGGAGCTCCGCCACACCAATTCCCATTCCTATCCCGGGCTGTCGGTCATCAAGATCGATACCCATCAGCGCTACTGGCGGGACAAGCTCCCCCAAGTCTGGGATGACATCCGCAAGAAGATCCGGGACAAGCTCCCCGAGTTTCCGCCAGGGGTCGGAAAAGTAGACATTTCCGACGACTTCAACTTCGTGTACGGCTTCGTCCTGGCCGTCACCGGAGACGGGTTCAGCGACAAGCGGCTGGAGGACGTGGCCGACGACCTGAAAAAGGAGTTCAGCCTTGTGCCGGGGGTGGCCCGCGCGGAGCTGTGGGGCGTTCAGGAAAAGGTCATTTACCTGGATATTCGTGAGCAGCAGCTTGCGGCCCTGGGCCTGACTGCCGAGAACTTCGTCCAGACCCTACGCACCCAGAACCAGGTGGTTGACGCGGGCTTCCTGGAAGTGGGGCAGGAGCGCATGCGCATTGCGCCCACCGGCAAGTTCCTCTCGCCGGATGAGATTGGCGAGCTTTACCTGCGCCCCTACGGGCCCGAGATCGCGGGGCAGAGGCCATCGGTGACCGGACCCTATGCGGCGCAGCCTACGGGCCCTACTTCGGGCCGGCCCACGCCGACCGGTTCCAGGACCAGCGGTGGCTTCCGCAACGAGCTCATCCCCATCAAAGATATCGCCACCGTCCGGTTCGGTTACAAGGAACCCCAGGACGACATGATGCGCTTCGGCAACCACGGTGAAAAAGCCACCCGGACCGCCATCGCCATTCAGATCGCGGCTGTCGAGGGCGAGAACATCGTAGCCGTGGGCGAGCGGCTGGAGCAGCGTCTTCGGGAGCTGAAGGGACAGTACCCCGTCGGCATCGAGATCGGCAAGGTGGCCTGGCAGTCGACCCTGGTAAAGAATGCCATTCAGGCCTTCATGCAGAACCTGCTCGGGTCCGTCATCATTGTGCTGGGAGTGCTGACCCTCGCCATGGGGTGGCGCATGGGCGTCATCATCGGCACCGGCATGGTGCTCACCATTGCGCTCACCTTCATCGGCATGGCCGTCGGGGACATGAATCTGCAGCGCATGTCCCTTGGCGCCCTCATCATCGCCATGGGCATGATGGTGGACAACTCCATCGTGGTGGCCGAGAGCGCCCAGGTGAAGCTGGAGAAAGGCATGGACCGGGTCAAGGCCGCCATTGAAGCCGCCGAGAAGCCGGCCATCGCTCTGCTGGGTGCCACCGTGATTGCGACCGCAACCTTCTATCCCGTCTATGCCTCGGATACCGATGCCGGCGAATACTGTGTCGCCCTGTTCCTGGTGGTGGGGCTTGCCCTGGTGGCCAGCTGGCTGATCGCCATGACGTTGACGCCCCTGCAGTGCATCGACATGTTGAAGGGGCCCGAGCCGGGCAAGGCGGAGGCCGGCGAGGGTTGGCTCAGGCGCGGTTTTCGACGCTCGCTGGTACTCTGTCTGCGATTCCGCTGGCCGTTTCTCATCGGTATCGGTGCCGCGCTCGCTGCCGCCTTCGTCGGCTTCGGCCAGGTCAAGCAGATGTTCTTTCCCGACGCGTCGCGGCCCCAGTTCATGGTGGATTTCTGGTACCCCAACGGCACCCGCATCGAGCACGTGGCGGAAGATATCCGACGTGCTGAGGAATACCTCCTGCAGGCAGACGAGGTGGAGAATATTTCCACCTACATAGGCGGCGGACCGCCGCGTTTCTACCTACCGGTGGATCCGGAGAGGCCCTTCACGCCTCACTACGCGGAGATCGTGGTCAACACTAACAGCTACGAGGAGATTTTCTCAATAGTGGAAAGGCTTGAGCCCTGGATGGCAGAGAACTATCCGGAGCCGGTCACCCGGGTGCGCTGGTACGGTGTGGGTCCCAGCGAGACCTGGAAGCTGGAGTGGCATGTGACCGGTCCGGCGGTGACGGACCTGGACGTGCTGCGCGACATCACCGACCAGATGATCGAAATCCTCCATGACACTCCCATCGCGAAGGAGGTGCGCACCAATCTCAGCAACAAGGTCAAGAAGATCGTGCCCGTCTACTCCCAGGAGCGTGGCCGCTGGTCGGCCATCACCCGCGAGGACCTGGCTCGTGCCACACGCCGGGCCTACGACGGCCAACAGGTGGGCCTGTATCGGGAGGAGGACGACCTGTATCCCATTGTCCTGAGAAGCACCGAAAAGGAGCGCCTACAGGCGGTGGAGATGGATACCCTGCAAGTCCACGGCACGCTAATGGCCAACACGGTGCCCCTGTCCCAGGTGACCCGGGAGATCAGGATGGAATGGGAGGAGGTCGCCAACACCCGCTTCGACCGCCGCCGAGCCATCACCATCCAAGCCGAGCCCACGAAACCGGCGGCGACGTACCCCGTGCTGAAAGAGGCCGTCTTGGACAAGTTCCGGGCCATCGAGATGCCGCCGGGCTATGAGATCTACTTCGACGGCGAGGACGAGAGCACCCTGGACGCGACCGAGTCGCTGAAGCCGGGAGTCATCCCGGCCCTTGCGGTGGTGATGCTGACCCTGGTCCTGCTCTACAACGCCTACCGTCCGGTGATCATCATTCTGCTGACGGTGCCTTTTGTCTTCATCGGCATCACGCCGGCGCTGCTCATCGCCGACGCCCCCTTTGGCTTCGTCGCCATTCTGGGCGCCATGAGTCTCTCGGGCATGATGATCAAGAATATCATCGTGCTGCTGGACGAGATTAACATCAACCTGGCTGCGGAGATGGCGCCCTACGATGCCGTCATCGAGGCCGTGATGGCGCGCGCAAGGCCGGTGGCCCTGGCGGCGGCCACCACGGTGGGCGGCGTCGCCACCATCGCCGGCGACGTGTTCTGGAGCGCCATGGCCATCACCATCATGGGCGGCCTGACGGTGGGCACGCTCCTAACCCTGTTCCTGGTGCCGACTCTGTACGCGGTCTTCTACAACGTCCAACCGGAGACGCCCGGACGGGTGCAGACAGAGGCAGCCACGGCGTAGAGCGCCGGGGTAGGCTGACTCGTCCGCTGGGACAGCGCCTGCCCTAAAAGCTAATCCCGCCCTCCCGAAACACGATTCCCTCTCCCCCGGTCGAGGGAGAGGGCCAGGGAGAGGGGGGAGAAAGGGCAGTGTAAGGTCTTTTAGATAACTAGGGCGGAAGCCCCACAGGGGCGTTCCGCCGCATTTGCCGACACGAAACGATGGCAGGCACACCTGATGTTTCATCTTCGGGCGACAGTCAGTGCAGGTGAATGCCCAGGGGCAGGCCATGACAGGCTCCACGGTTGGTAAGCGTCTGTGGACATTCGGCGCGCCGTCTGGCGGAACGCCCCTGGGGGGCTTCCGCCCTACTTGAACCGGGACAACGCCTGCCCCGAAAGCTAATTCCGCCCTCCTCAAACGCTATTCCCTCTCCCCCGGCGGGGGAGAGAGTTAGGGAGAGGGGGGCAAAGGGTCAAGGTGAGGTGGTTGACAACAGGTTGCTTGAAGAGGACCACCGTCTCACCAAATCATGGCATCCGATGGGGTCCGTTGCCGAACGACGGCAAGGGCACTACAGGGGGAAACGCACTTGACACGACGCTTCTTGTTAGTTGTTCCGGCCGGTGTGATTGCACTGCTGGCCCTGGAGACCTTCGCCTCAACCTCTCCGCAGCCGGGCCACGGGCTGCCCGGTCTGACCGACCCGCGGGCCATCTTCTGTCTCGCCGTCTTCATCCTCTCGTACGCACTGGTCATTGCCGAGGAGAAGACGCAGCTTCGCAAGTCCAAGCCGGTGATGCTGGGTGCCGGCATCATCTGGGTGGTGATCGCCTGGGCCGCTCCAGAGTACGGTATCGATCATGAGGCCTTGAGAGAAGCAATCTACCATGACTTGAAAGAGTACGGCAGCCTGCTGCTTTTTCTGATGGCGGCCATGACCTACATCGCCGCGCTGGAGAGCGTTAACGTGTTCGGCACGCTGAGGTCACGGTTGGTCGGCATGGGGCTGAACTACCGTCAGGTCTTCTGGGCCACCGGCACCATCGCGTTCTTCCTGTCGGCGGTGGCGGACAATCTGACCACGTCCCTGGTCATGGGTGCAGTGGTGATGGCGGTCGGCGCCGACAGCCCCAGGTTTGTCGCGGTCGCCATGGTCAACATCGTGTGTGCGGCCAATGCGGGCGGTGCCTTCAGCCCCTTCGGCGACATCACGACGCTGATGGTCTGGCAGTCCGGCCATGTGGAGTTCTTCGAGTTCTTCGCCCTTTTCATCCCCGCGATCGCCACCTATCTGGTGCCGGCGATCATCATGAGCTTCGCTGTGCCCACCGAGCGGCCACCGGCCCTTGAAGAGCAGGTGACCATGCTTCGCGGCGCCAAACGCGCGATCTTCCTCTTTCTCCTCACCATCGTCATGGCCGTGTCGTTCGAGCAGTTCCTGGGCGTTCCACCCTTCATGGGCATGATGATGGGTCTGTCTCTGCTGATGTTTCACGCCTATTATCTGCGCCGGAGCCGAAGGGAGGGTGAACCCGAGTATCAGATCTTCCGTCAGGTCCAGGAGGTGGAATGGGATACCCTGCTGTTCTTCTTCGGCGTCATGTTCAGCGTCGGCGGCATCGGATTCATCGGCTATCTGAGCGCGGCCTCCAGCGTGATGTACGGCGATTGGGGGCCGACGACGGCCAACATCGTCATGGGGGCCGCCTCGGCCATCGTCGACAACATCCCGATCATGTTCTCGGTCTTGACCATGAAGCCGGACATGCCCCATTTCCAGTGGCTGCTGGTGACCTTGACCTGCGGTGTCGGTGGCAGCCTGCTGGCGGTCGGCTCGGCGGCCGGCGTGGCGCTGATGGGCAGCTCCAAAGGACGTTATACATTCGGCTCGCATCTGCGCTGGACTCCGGTGATTGCCCTGGGCTATGCCGCCGGCATCGGCACCCACTTCCTTCTCAACAGTTGAACGGATTTGCCACCGGCATCGGGCGCATGTCGGTCCGCATAAAATCAGACACCATTCGCGCTGCCAAGGTATCGTCAATCCACCGCATAGTTGTTTCTCGGACCACCATGGAGACTGAAAAATGATCACAACACCTCCTTCGATAGGGTCCCCGGGGTTTCGGGCTGTCCCTTACTTCACGGTTGCCATCGGGTTCGTGATCGTCGTCTCCGCGGCCTATGCGCAGGAGATTAGCGCCGCAACCCACACCATCGATTGGCTGCAGCTAAGCATGGGACTGTTCGGCGGGCTCGCGCTTTTTCTGGCCGGGCTGGACGTGCTTTCGGAGGGGCTCAAGAAGGCGGCCGGGAACGCACTCCGGAATGTCCTGGAGAAGCTGACCACGAACCGCTTTATGGGCGCGCTCACGGGGGCTTTCGTCACCGGCGTGCTGAATTCCTCCTCCGTCACCACGGTACTGGTGGTGGGATTCGTGACCGCGGGCGTGATGACGCTCGCGCAGTCAGTTGGCGTGATCATGGGCGCGAACATCGGCAGCACGGTCACCGCACAGCTCCTTGCCTTCAACCTCTCAGCTTATTCCCTGATCCTCGTTGCGGTCGGGTTCTTCATGCTCTTTGCCAGCAAGAACGAGCGGCCGAAGCACATCGGCATGATGATCATGGGCCTGGGGCTTGTGTTCTACGGCATGGGCCTGATGGGCGAGGCCATGAAGCCCTTGCGGACCTTCGAGCCCTTCCTGGAAATACTTGCCAAGATGGAAAACCCGTTCCTCGGCATACTGGCTGGAGCGGTATTCACCGGTCTGGTGCAGTCATCCGCAGCGACCGTGGGTATCGCCATCGCCATGGCGAGCGAGGGGTTGCTGTCGCTGCCGGCGGGTATTGCACTGGCGCTTGGCGCCAACATCGGTACCTGCGTCACGGCCCTGCTGGCCGCCCTGGGCAAACCCACGGAGGCGGTGCGCGCAGCCGTGGTGCACATCACTTTCAACATCGTGGGCGTGCTGGTGTGGCTGCCGCTCCTGACCGTTCTGGCGGATATTGCGATAGCAATATCGCCGGCCGCAACCGATCTGGATGGCAAGGCAAGACTCGCCGCGGAGGTGCCGCGTCAGATCGCCAATGCCAACACGTTGTTCAACGTGATCAATACCCTGTTGTTCATCGGCTTCACTACCTGGTTCGCACGGCTGGCGGAAAGACTGGTGCCGGAGCGGGCTCCGGCCGAGGGTGTGATCATTGAGCCGGAGTTCCTCGACGAAGGGGCGCTCGCGGCACCCTCGGTCGCGCTCGAGAATGCACGACGCGAGCTCGAACGACTGGGCCACATAACACTCGAGATGATGGATGCGCTGCACGACGCGCTGGAGAAGAAGAGCAAGGATCAACTGGATGACGTGGCGCGTCGCGGCGATGAGATCGAAATTCTGGAGACAGCGATCATCAATTATCTCAACCACATCCGGCAGGCCATGTTGACCAAGGAGGAGGCCGAAACCCACGAGGCGCTGATGGGGGCGATGATGAACGTGGAGAGCGTCTCCGATGTCATGGCAACGGACATCGTAGGCTTGGCCAGGACCTATCTTGAGGGAGAATTCGAGGAGAACAGCGAAGTGACCGAGCAGCTCGTAGAGGGCTTATGGGATAGCGTGAGACGCAGCGTGGAGCTCTCAGTCAAGGCCGTGGGAAAGAACGACCAGCGGGCGGCCCAGGATGTGTTGCTGCTCAAGGACGATATTCGGTCTTTCGCTGACCAGCTTTTCCAGCGCCACACAACCCGTCTGACCGGCGATGATCCCAAATATCTGCAGAAGGTCCGGTTGCTGATGACCTTTATCGAGGAGCTGCGGCACATGTATACGCTGACGAAGCGTATCGCCAAGACCCAACTGCCGGCACCGGTAGCTCGGCAGCAAGCCTGAGCGAGAAGTGTGGGGTTGCCGACCAGACCAGCGGAGCCGACGAAAGGAAAGATCAACTTTCGTCGGTTCCAGCGATATCGTGACATCTTGCGCCGGGTGCGTTGATTGAGTTCTTGTTTTCCCTTGACTGAGCCAGACGGCTGGTCAAGTACGATTGACGGAGAACGCGAGCTCGAGTTGTTCTGCGCTCTCCTGCAGTCTTTTGTCGCGGGTCCAAAGCCGGGCGTCTGGGTTCAGCGAGACGGACGTAAGCAGGTGCACGTCTAAATAGCCGATGCCCCGACCCCACAGGCGGTGGCGATCAAGTAGGAAGAGGACCTCGGCGTCTGCCGCCACCGTAAGCTGCGGAAGGTTGCGCCAGAGTGCCAGCAGCGTCTCGCGGTCATTCAGGTTTCCGCAGGCCAGCTCACCCAGCACCATCGGATGCATGGCCACGGTCGAGCTTTCAAGTAACTCAACTAGCCGAGCGTCCCCAGCACGCAAGTGGTCGACCCAAACGGAAGTGTCGACGAGGATCATGATCCGGTTCTGGGACGCCGGCGGGGGATGGGTCTCAGCTGAGGTTCGGTGCCCCCGAGCCGAGCCAGTCGGCCGGCGCTTTCGCGTTCGATCAGGGCCTTAAGACCCTCGCGTACCAACGCCGTCTTCTCCTGGATGCCGGAGAGGAGCCGGGCTTTTTGCAGTAGCTCGTCGTCGATGTTAAGTGTAGTCCGCATGGCTTCCAAGGTGCATATCATTTGTGCATACAGATATGCATAATTGTAGTGCCCGTTGTCCGGCTCAGCCACCCTGGGAGAAACGCCAGAGTTCGATAATGCGCGTCGGTTCGGGTGGCAGAGACCGGACCAGTCCCTATCCGTTTCAGATGAGGGGTCCGTAAACCCCCCGGCTTTAGCCGGCAAAGGTTCTTTCTCCTTCTCCCCTCAGGGGGAGAAGGTTGGGAAGAGGGGTGACGGGAGGCAGATACATCGCTGTTCGAAGGACCCTCTCCCCAGCCCTGCCTTTCGAAGGGGGAGGGGGTAGCGAAACCAATCGGCCGAAGGGCCGATCAATCCGGCTTCCAGCCGTGAATCGAAGCCACCGGTTTAGCCAATGGCGTGTTCACGTTCGACGGCCGCTATCCTTGCGGCCGACGGTCCCGGCCACTCATGCCGGTACGGCCTTCACAGTACACCAATGTGACGCTGGGGCCCTTAACGCGCGTTAAGCCTGACGGGTTGCATCGCCTTCGAATAACCCGTCCAGGTGACGGGGATCCTGCAGCAATTTGTGAGAAAGGATGAGTGCGCTCGCGGACCACACCTGATCGAAACTGGCGCGCCGGCCTATGAAACGCCCGTTCCTGCCGTCGTAGTACTCGGGCCAGCGATCGTCGGGCAGGCGTTGGCAGGCCATGTCGAAGGCACGTTCGGCAAGATCCCTCCTTCCTGCACGTAAGGCGGCGGCCGTGAACTGCCATAGCAGACAGGGCCAGTTTCCCCCATTGTGGTAGGACCAAGGCACATTTTTTGAGTCACAACCGGTGATGAGCTCCCACTCGTGGCGTTCCATTGCCGGAAAGCAGATCTTGATGGGCATAAAGCCCACGAGATCCGACCACCGTGCCTCGTAAAGGTCAAAGATTTGCTTGGACTGCTCCGGGCTGGCCACGTTGAGAAGGACCGCAAAGAGGTTGCCGAGGGAGAAGAAGCGGAAATCAACTCTTCCCGGACCGATGTTGCCCGCCAGATAACCGCCTTGGTCCGGGAACCAATCCGCTACCCATGCCGGTATGCTCTCGGGAAATATGTTCAGAAGATTCGTAATGTCATGGCCGAACTCTTCTGTCTTGTAGCGGTGTATCTCGTTAAGGCGTTCGAGGTCGAGCCAGTAGTAGGTGCGCACGTACTCGCGCAGCACGTCCGCTCTCTTTGATGCCAGGGCCAGGGCATGCTTGTTGTCGTCGTTCGGCACCAGAAGGAGAGACATGCAGCGCAGCATCTCGTAAAAAAGCGCCTGCACCTCAAGTGGATGCCCGTGTACGCCCATGCGTCGGTCAATCATGAAACAGCCGTCGGGGGTCAACAGGGTGGGAAATATCTCGAATGTGTCTTGCAGGAACAGATTGAGTATTTGCCTGAGACCGTGCTGGAAGAGGGGCTCCCGGGCCAGTGCCATATCACCGGACCGCTGAACATAGCGTTTCAAGAGACCCACCCACCACATGATGGAATCGACCGGTGCCACACGCCCGATCGCCCGGTCACCAAAATCCGCCATAAGCTCCAACTTGCCGGACTCATGCTGGGCAACTTTGAAGCTGGCCGGCATGACGCCGGGCACCACGTCGTGGCCGGCTATGCGACGTTGTTGCTCGGTCAACAGCAGGACGGTGCGGAGAAAATTGCGGACGATGTCGAATTCGCCGTCCAACAGGAAGACCAGTGCGCTGGGGACGAAGTCCCGCACGAAGCACTCCCGGTAGTTCTCAGCCGGCAGATCGGAATGCAACGCGGCCACCGTGCCAACAGGTTGGCCCTCGAATTCGATCACGGATTTCCGCAGCAGTGCGTAAGCGGAATCGACGGCGGCAATGGTTGGGTCAGCGTTCATGGTGATGGATGTCTGAGTCCTGGAGCCGTGCGATCACCTGCCGGGACGGCCCTAACCGAACACCAATGTGGGAGTCGGTAGACGGTGCGTCAAGCATCGCGGGCGGCAGGTTTCTCCCTCGCGCCTGGTTTTCTTGTTGTGGATAGCCTGTAACGAATCTGTCATCCAGGGGGAACGGCCTTCGGTGTGCGGTCTTGGACCATTGGCGCGTACAGGGATTATCGCGTGACGGATTCCGCACCGGATGCCGGGCAGGCTACGGAGGGAGCGCGTGATGTTCCTGAGTTACCTATCACACCGGTCTCGTCCTCGACGCCAAGATACTCCCTGATAAGCCCGCCGCCCAATACGGCAACGTCTTCATTTCGACCCGTGTTGGAAAGAATGGAGAGCCCGTAATACTTGTCATCGATCTTCATGACCGCAACATGGTTTCGCGCCCTGATGGTCTCATGCTGGATGGTCTGGGGGCTTGCGTTGGGTCCGTCATAAGTACCGGTCTTTCCGCCGATATTGACGTAGCTGGGGGTGTACTTGTCGATTCTACTTCGGCCTGTCCGGGTGGCATGCATGACCTTCCATAAGACCTCCGCCCCCGGATAGTTGCCGTGGTAGGTGTCGTACAGGAACTGTGATAACTCCAGCGCGTTGAGTTCGTTGCCGTGTATTCGTGTACCATCCTTTTTCCGCAGCCATCCCTGAAAGCCTTTGGTGTCACTGTAGCCCATTCGCTGCACAAACTCGTCAACGGCCTCTCGACCGGAATCATTGGTGCCCAGCTCACCTGCCTGTCTTTGCAGCTCTTTCCAGGAAAGATTGTCGGAGACGACAATCATCCTTACCAGGTGGTCCAGTTGGCTCGTGTCGAGCGTTCCCTGCTGCTTATCCAGAAGGGCTGCCGCCACGAACAGTTTCGATACGGACGCGCCAAAGAACCGCTTGTCGGCGTTTGCACTCCTGGATATGACTTCGCCTGTTTCCAGGTCATTCAGCACCCACTGGACCCGCTCGTGGTCGTTCTTCAGGGTGCAGTACCGTTTCGCTTGCGCCGCACCAAACTCCATTCCCTGGCCTTTGGCAAGAGCAAGCAACTTGCTCGCTTTGGCCCCGAGGGACTCTCGCAGATCAACGTCGTTGTCGAGGGTAAAGAAGGCCTTGTCATCAAGTCGCACTGGTTCCTCAGAATGGCCCAGGCTGGGAAAGAGGATGAGAAGCGAGAACAGCAGAAACAAGCCGTGACCGGCGGTCTTTGCCTGAACGGCGCGTGAGCGCGGAAGAGGATGCCGCTTTCCGGTTGGAACACCGGTCGATGGACCCGTGCCAGGAGAATCGTGGAACAGCAGGAACATTTCCTCAGGAATTTTCACCCGCGACCTACGGGTTGTAAAGCACCGAAGATTTCATGGCGGCGCGGGGATCGTTTAACCGATGATTCGCTCGAAGCGCCACTTCTAAGTAGGGCGGAAGCCCCGCAGGGGCGTTCCGCCAGACGGCCCATGGTACGCCCACTGTCGTTTGTCCCGGACCGAGCCATCGACCGCGGGTCTCTTCCTGTTCACGTGCACCAGCAGCTTCCCATTGACGAGTCATCGTATACGGTCGATGGCCCACCGAGGGCGGGGCATACGGCGGAACGCCCCTTTGGGGCTTCCGCCCTACGAGCGGATCCTCGATAGCCCGGAACCCTCGGAAAGTGAGCAGACGCGAGAACCGCTATATCGCTAGATAGCTGGTCCGAAATACGCTACGGGCAGACCCGGTCGGGGTGTTGGCGTAGCGGCGTAGATGGTGAGCGGCGCAGGGAGAGCTTAAGCTCGACATCTCCGCTTCTCGCCAGGCTACGGGAGAGGCGGATCCAAACGGCCATCCGGTGAATGGCCGTTCCGCCGAGCGGGCACGCCACGGATGGCGTG
>JASJBY010000042.1 GCA_030066245.1 Gammaproteobacteria bacterium | reverse complement strand
AGGGTGGGATGGGGGTGGATTGTGAGGCCAATGTCCTGTGCGTCTGCGCCCATCTCCAGGGCGAGGACCGTTTCGGCGATCAGGTCGCCCGCATGGGGGCCCACCACGCCGGCACCGACCAGACGACCGTTCTCCTTGTTGAAGAGCAGCTTGGTGAAGCCTTCATCCCGCCCCATGCCCAGCGCACGACCACTGGCCGCAAGGGGAAAGCTGGCCTTGTCAACGTCAATTCCCTGCTCCTTTGCCTGGGTTTCGCTGAGGCCCATCCAGGCAACTTCCGGGTCGGTGTAAGCCACATTGGGGATCGTCAGGGCCTCGAACGCCGTGCGCCTGCCGGCGACCACCTCGGCGGCGACCTTTCCTTCGTGCGAGGCCTTGTGAGCGAGCATGGGTTGTCCCACGATGTCACCGATGGCGAAGATGTTGGCGACGTTGGTCCGCTGCTGCGCATCCACCTTGATGAAGCCGCGCTCGTCCACAAAGACACCGGCATTCTCAACCCCGATGAGGTCGCCGTTGGGTCGCCTTCCCACAGCCACCAGTATCTTGTCGAAGGTGGCCGCCTCCGGCGCCTTGCCGCCTTCGAGGTAAACCTTCAGGCCTTTTTTCTGCGCTTGTACCCGCGTCACCTTGGTGCCCAGAAAGATGTTCTCGTAACGTTTGGCGATGCGCTTGTGCAGCGGCTTGACCAGGTCCTGGTCGCAGCCGGGGATCAGGTTGTCCATGAGTTCCACGACCGTGACTCGGGAGCCCAGCGACTCGTACACAGTGGCCATTTCCAAGCCGATAATCCCGCCACCCACCACCAGTAGGCGTCGGGGCACGTCCGCCAGGGCTAGTGCATCGGTGGAATCCATGACGCGGGGATCCTCGTAGGGGAAACCGGGGATCCGGCTGACGCGGGAGCCGGCTGCGATAATCGCCTGGTCGAAAGAGATCGTCTGCTCTCCTGCTTCGCCCGCGAGGATGAGTCGGTTGGCGGAGTAGAATCGCCCTTCACCCTGCAGGACGCGGACCTTGCGCCGCTTCGCCAACTGGGAGAGGCCGCCTGTCAGGCGGCCGACGATGCCATCCTTCCACGCCCGCAGTTTTGTCAGGTCGACCTGTGGAGCCCCGAAAGCCACTCCGAAATCAGCCATTTCACGGGCCGCACTCACGACCTCTGCGGTATGCAGAAGCGCCTTGGAAGGGATACAGCCCACGTTCAGACAGACGCCCCCGAGGGAAGGGTAGCGCTCCACCAACACGACGCTCTTGCCGAGATCAGCCGCGCGAAAGGCGGCCGTGTAGCCGCCCGGACCGGCGCCGAGGACCAGGACTTCGGCGTGCAAATCCGCGTTTACCGTGGCGCTCGACGGCGAGTCAAGGGGCGCGCCGGTCTCCCCATCGGGTGCAGTGGCCTCGGGCGACGTTTCCTCGGTTTCCAGACTGAGGATGGTGGCACCCTCGGAAACTTTGTCGCCGACGCTAACCGCAAGGCTCTTGACGACGCCCGCGTCGGGAGAAGGTATTTCCATGGTGGCCTTGTCACTTTCCAGGGTAATCAGAGAGTCTTCCGGCTTTACCCTGTCGCCGGCTGAGACGAGCACCTCGATCACGTCGACGTTCTGAAAATCCCCGATGTTGGGGACTTTTACCTCGACCACGTTAGCCATGCAGCCCTACCTCTCGTGTTGTTCTATCCGGCGCCCTCGTCGGATATTCAGCTCGGGGCACATCACATCCGCACCCACTGTTTGCGTGCATCCGTTTCGCCGGACAGCGGCTCCCCACGCTTCGGCTCCGCCGGGCACCGCTTCTCACAGCAGCATGTGGCGGATGTCGGAGAGCACCGTGCGCAGGGTGGTCGTGAAGCGCGCAGCGGCGGCGCCGTCAATCACCCGATGGTCATAGGACAGCGCCAATGGCAGGATCAGCCTTGGCACGAATTCGTTGTCCCGGAACACGGGCTTGGTGTTGGCCTTGGCTATGCCAAGGATAGCGACTTCCGGAGCATTTACGATGGGGGTGAAGGCCGTGCCGCCGATGCCGCCCAAGCTGGAAATGGAGAAGCTTCCCCCTTGCATGTCCTCTGGACTGAGCTTCTTGCTGCGGGCCTTCTCACTGACGTCGTGCAGTTCCGCGGCGAGCCGAAACAGACCTTTCTGGTCGGCCTGGCGGATGACGGGAACAACCAAACCGTCCGGCGTGTCCACTGCGATGCCGATATTGTAGTAACGCTTGACGAGCAGATTCTCGCCGCCGTCATCTAGCGAAGCGTTGAACTCGGGGTATTCCTTCAGCGCGACCACTGATGCCTTAATCAAGAAGGCAAGCATGGTCAGCTTCACGCCTTCTTTGGTGAGCTTTTCGACCTGGTTCTTGCGGAAAGTCTCCAGCTCGGTGATATCGGCCTCGTCGAACTGGGTGACATGGGGTATGGTCACCCAGTTGCGATGCAGGTTGGCGCCCGAGCGCTTCTTGATGCGGCTCAGGGCCTGAACCTCCACGTCGCCGAAGCGGGAGAAATCAACCTTCGGTGCCTCGGCGACTGCGACGCCGACGGCGGCTGTGGCCGCCGAGCGGGACATGACCTTCTTCACAAAGGCCTGAATGTCCCCTTTGAGTATGCGCCCCTTGGGTCCCGAGCCTTCCACCTGCCCCAGGTCGACGGCCAGTTCCCTGGCCAGGCGCCGCACGGTGGGACTTGCGTGCGCGCGACGCGCGGCGTCGGCCACCTCCGCCCGGGTCAACTGAGGTACGGGCGCTTTGGCGGGCGGCGGTGACCCGGGCAGGGGCGGTGTTTGCGGCGCCGGCGCCACGACCGGCGGCGCTGGCGGTGGCGGTTCCGGCGTTGCGGCATCGTCCGCGTCGGCGTCCGCCGGAGTCTCCAAGGGCTCGGCAACGTCCATGGTTAAAAGCGGGGAGCCTTTGCTCACCTTGTCACCGGTGGTGACCACGATGCTCTTCACGACGCCCGCGTAGGGTGACGGAATCTCCATGGTGGCCTTGTCGCTTTCCAGCGTGACCAGGGAGTCTTCCAGTTTGACCTCATCTCCCGGTGATACGAGGATCTCTATGACGTCTACGTCTTCAAAGTCCCCGATGTCCGGGAGCAGAACCTGTTTTGCCGTCGACACGGTTTATTCTCCTGAGCGCGCTCGCCAGCCCTCTGCAGGCTAACGGCTGGTTCAAGCGGTCACGGGGTTTGGCTTGTCCGGATCGATGCCATATTTCCCGATGGCCTCAGTGACCTTGGAGGCAGGGATCTCACCGTCGTCCGCCAGCGCTTTCAGCGCGGCAATGGCCACGTAGTAACGGTCTACTTCGAAGAAGTGACGCAGCTGCCGCCGGGTGTCGCTGCGACCGTAGCCGTCAGTGCCCAAAACCAGGTAGCTGCGGTCCATGAAGGGGCGAATCTGGTCGGCATAGATCCGCATGTAGTCCGTAGCGGCAATCGCCGGGCCCTTGCGACCCTCGAGACATCGCACCACATAGCTGCTGCGGTTTTTCTCCTCGGCATGCAGCATGTTCCAGCGCAGCGCATCCAGACCGTCCCGGCGCAGCTCCGAGAAACTGGTGACGCTCCAGATGTCGGCGGCGATGTTGAAGTCTTTCTCCAGGAGCTCCGCAGCCGCGATCACCTCCCGCAGAATCGTTCCACTGCCCAGAAGCTGGACACGCCGCCGCCGTTTCCGGTCACCCTCCTGGAACAGATACATGCCTCTGAGAATGCCATCCTGAGCGCCCTCCGGCATGGGCGGGTGGGCGTAGTTCTCGTTCATGACGGTGATGTAGTAGAAGATGCTCTCGCCCTCGGCGTACATGCGTCGAAGACCATCCTGGATGATGACCGCCAGCTCATACCCGAAGGTCGGATCGTAGCTCACACAGTTGGGTATGCTCGCTGCGAACAGGTGGCTGTGACCGTCCTGGTGCTGCAGCCCTTCGCCGGCAAGGGTGGTGCGTCCGGCCGTGCCGCCGAGCAGAAATCCCTTGGCCTGCATGTCGCCTGCGGCCCAGGCCAGATCGCCGATGCGCTGGAACCCGAACATGGAGTAAAAGATGTAGAACGGTATCATGTTGATACCGTGGTTCGTGTAGGCTGTCCCGGCCGCCATCCAGGAGGAGAACGCGCCAGCCTCGTTGATGCCTTCCTCTAGGATTTGGCCCTTCTTCTCCTCCCGGTAATACATGACCTGATCCGAATCCATGGGCTCGTACAACTGGCCCTTGTGGGCATAGATGCCCAGCTGTCGAAACATGCCCTCCATGCCGAAGGTGCGGGCTTCGTCCGGCACGATGGGCACGATGAGCTTGCCGATGTTCGGGTCGCGGGCGAGGGTGGCGAGCGTGCGCACGAAGGCCATGGTGGTGGACATTTCCCGCTCGCCGCTGCCCTTGAGGAGCAGATCGAATACCTCCAGCGCGGGGATCTCCAGCGCGGGTATGCTCGTACTGCGGAAGGGCAGGTAGCCGCCGAGACTTTTCCGTTTCTCACGCAGGTAGACCATCTCGACGCTGTCTTCTTCGGGGCGGAAGAACGGGGTCTCGGGGATCTCGTCGTCGGAAATCGGAATGTTGAACCTGTCCCGAAAGGCCTTGAGTGATGCCTCGCCCATCTTCTTCTGCTGATGGGTGATGTTCTGCCCTTCGCCGGCTTCGCCCATGCCGTAACCCTTGACCGTCTTCGCCAGGATCACCGTAGGCTGGCCCTGATGTTTAACCGCAGCCGCATAGGCGGCGTACACTTTGGTTGGGTCGTGGCCGCCGCGGTTCAGGCGCCAGATATCCTCATCTGACATGTTGGCTACCATTTCCCGGAGCTGCGGATACTTCCCGAAGAAATGCTCCCGGGTGTGAGCGCCTCCCTTCACCTTGTAGGTCTGATATTCCCCGTCCACCGCTTCCTCCATGCGTTTCAGGAGCAAGCCGTCCTTGTCGCGGGCGAGCAGCGGATCCCAATAGGAGCCCCAGATCACCTTGATGACGTTCCAGCCGGCTCCCCGGAACACGGCCTCCAGTTCCTGGATGATCTTGCCGTTGCCGCGCACCGGACCGTCCAGGCGCTGGAGGTTGCAGTTCACGACGAAGATCAGGTTGTCCAGGTTCTCCCGGGACGCGAGGGAGATGGCGCCCAGGGACTCGGGCTCGTCCATTTCCCCGTCGCCCATGAAGGCCCAGACCTTGCGGCCGGCTGTATTCAGCAGCTCCCGATCCTGCAGGTAGCGCATGAAACGGGCTTGGTAGATGGCCATCATGGGTGACAGCCCCATGGAGACGGTCGGGAACTGCCAGAAGCCGGGCATCAGCCAGGGATGGGGATAGGAGGACAGGCCGTTGCCGTCAACTTCCTGGCGGAACTTGCGCAGATGGTCGGCGGTAATTCGTCCCTCGAGATAGGCCCGGGCGTAGATGCCGGGCGCCGAGTGACCCTGGAAGAAAATGAGGTCGGCACCATGCTCGCTGTCAGGTCCGTGGAAGAAGTGGTTAAAGCCCATGTCGAACAGGGTGGCGACCGACGCGAAGCTGGCAATGTGTCCACCCAGCTCTGCCGACTCGCGGTTCGCCCTCACAACCATCGCCATGGCATTCCAGCGGATGAAGGACCGGATGCGGCGCTCGATGGCCCTGTCCCCCGGGCTGCGTTGCTCGTGGTGTAAGGGTATGGTGTTGACGTAGGCCGTGTGTGCGCGGTACGGCAGGTGAACCCCCGAGCGACGGGCTTTGTCGATAAGTGTTTCCAGGAGATAGTGGGCGCGCTCTGTCCCCTCGTTTTCGAGCACGGCGTCCAGCGCTTCGATCCATTCCTGAGTCTCCTGGGGATCTATGTCGGTTTGCTCTGGCATCAGCCTTCCTAATGCGAGTTCGTCGAAATACGCGACCAGCTAGCCGCTCTGGTCATGAGCTGTTCCTGCTGTTTCTGAAGATCGTGCCGGGGAGAGGCAGGTCTGTTGAACGACCCCTGAAACCGGAGCGGCTAATTAACCCGTTATGCCGGAATAATTCAAGTCGGATCCCGAGTGTTAACGGCGCCGGTCGCAGGGGAGAGCCGGCTTCGAGGAAGCAGCGGGAGAAAAAAAAACGCGGACACTTGGGGCGGCTGGCAGCGCAGTCCCCGAAGCGCCCGCGCCTTGCAGTGCGGGAAGCGCGCGCCACCTGGGGCGCACTCAAGTCAGCAAAGTGAAACCTTAGTCTAAATGGCCAGTGCCTCGAACACCCGTCGGGGTGTGTTCGGGAGGCGGCGCTGGCGTCATTGCCGTGCTCGTTTGAGCAGGCGGGCGTCAGGTCATGTCGCGGAACCCTGCCTCAGGTCCTCTGAACCGGCTGAAGGCTGCTCGGCAAGCACGCCTTACGAAGGGCGCAATGCCAGCGGATGGTCACGCTCGCCCCGGTGCCGGCTGTTATATGAACAGGAACCGCATTCCGTCGCCTGCTCGGTGACCGAGTCGAAACACGTCCCTGTGCCGAAATCCCCACTTGGCCTTTGTCCGGAAACGCCCTTTCTGATGGGAGAGGGCAGCGGAGCAACTGGGAGTGCGCCATCTGGTCAGCGCCTCCCGGCGACTCCGCCTAATGGATAGGCCTGTTTCTGAATATGGCTCAGCTGGTCTTACTTGCTCTCCGCAGCCGGAGCAGCCGGGGCTGCCGCGTAGGGCGCAGCCATCGGCGCGCCGTAGTAGCCGGGGTAGCCGCCGTAGCCGCCGTAGCCGCCGTAGCCCGGGTAGCCGTACGGGCCACCGTAGCCGTAGGGGCCGTAGCCGTAGCCGTAGTAGGGATAGCCGTAGCCGTGTCCTCGGCCCCAGCCGCGGCTGGAGAAGTTGGCATCGACGTCGCCGAACATGTCGGTGAAGCCGCTCCAGGGACCGCCACCGTAGCCCCCACCGGGCCAACCGCCCCACCAAGCCTGAGCGGACGTGACACAAGCGCCGGAAATGGCGACAGCAGCTATGGTTTTTGCTATGGTCTTCATTCCTTAGAGTCTCCGTCGAGTAGGTTTGCTAGGAAACTAAGCGGGCCGCGTTTCCCGACCCGCGCACATCAGTATATTAGTGATGCCGAATATTGGCAATCGCTAATTTTTATCGGACGCATCAAAGTGATTTATAGCTGGCGGCTGACGCCCGACAGCGTGGCCGTTCGCCCCGCTCATCCTCCTTCCCCCTGCAGTTCAAGCAAGCACCGGGCATGGATACCCTGACGCTGATTCGCCCGGACGACTGGCATCTGCACCTGCGCGACGGGGCGGCCATGGCTGCCGTCGTCTCTGACTCCGCCAGGCGTTTTGCCCGAGCCATCGTCATGCCGAATCTGTCTCCTCCGGTGACCACCGTGGAGCATGCCCTCGCCTATCGTCAACGGATCCTGAACGCGTTGCCTGCAGGCAGCGGGTTTCAGCCACTCATGACCCTGTATCTGACTGACGCGACTTCGCCTGCCGAGGTGTTGCGGGCTCGGGACTGCAGACATGTTTCTGCGGTCAAGCTGTATCCGGCTGGGGCCACCACCCATTCCGAGGCTGGCGTTACCGATATGGCTCGGGTCATGCCTGCGCTGGCGGCTCTGCAGGAGCACGGTATACCGCTACTGGTGCACGGCGAAGTGACGGATCCGGAAGTGGACCTTTTTGACCGGGAGAAAGTGTTCATCGACCGGGTTCTGGCGCCCGTCGTGGAGCGATTTCAAGCTCTCAAGGTGGTTTTCGAGCACGTCACCACCCGGGAGGCCGTCGATTTCGTGCGCGAGGCGCCATCGACCGTAGCGGCAACCATCACACCGCATCATCTGCTCATCAACCGCAACGCCATGTTCGCGGGCGGGATGCGGCCCCATCACTATTGTCTTCCGGTGGCCAAGCGAGAGCAGCACCGCCAGGCGCTGCTGGACGCGGCCACCAGCGGTGACCCGAAGTTCTTTCTTGGCACCGACAGCGCACCACACGCCCGGCGCCGCAAGGAGGCGGCTTGTGGATGCGCGGGCATCTACTCTGCCCACGCCGCCCTGGAACTCTATGCAGAAGCATTCGAGTCGGCCGCCGCCCTGCATCGTCTGGAAGGCTTCGCCAGCTGTTTTGGAGCGGATTTCTACGGGCTGCCCAGAAACCGAGATCGCCTCGAGCTGGTGAAATCAAGCTGGCGTGTTCCGGATACGCTCGCCTTCGGTGACGAAGCGCTGGTGCCCTTCCGTGCCGGTGAGTCCCTGTCCTGGAAGCTCTCGGCATGAAAGCCGACGCCGTCGAGAAGCACCCCATAGCAGCGCGTTTCAGGACCTTCCTTCCAGTCATCGTGGACGTGGAGACCGGGGGGTTTGACGCCGCCCAGGATGCCTTGCTCGAGATGGCAGCAGTCACGGTCGTTGTGACCGATGAGGGATTGTGGGAGCGAGGGGAAACTTTCGCTTGCCACGTGGAGCCCTTCCCGGGTGCGCGTCTTGAGCCCGCTGCGTTGGAGTTCAACCGCATCGACCCGCACCATCCCTTTCGCTTTGCGGTGCCGGAGAAAGAGGCGCTCCGCCAGATCTTCCGCCCGGTAAGAAAAGCTGTGCGAGATGCAGGCTGCACGCGCGCGGTCCTGGTAGGCCACAACCCGTCCTTCGACCTGGGCTTCGTGAACTCAGCAGTCAAGCGGACCGGCATAAAGCGCAATCCGTTTCATCCCTTCACGACTTTTGATACGGCGACCTTGAGCGCGCTGGCTTTCGGGCAGACCGTGCTGGCGAGAGCACTCCAGGCGGCCGGTATCGGATGGGACAGCGAGGAGGCGCATTCGGCCATCTACGACGCCGAGCGCACGGCGGAGCTCTTCTGCTATATCATCAACCGGTGGGAGAAGCTGGCCGCAACAGGAACTTCCGGTAACGGAGCCGGGACAGAAAAGTAGCCGCACCCATCTGTTGTCTTTTGACCAGGTGGTTGAACCCGCCTGCAGCCGCAATCGAGGCGCCAACCAATGCACGACAAGGATAACCAGGACAGCCGGAGAATACGCGAGCGGGGCGCTGCCAAGACGGCCCGCATTCCGGTGAAGGTCGTCCCCAGCGAGGGTCCTTTGCCCCGCAAGCCTCACTGGATCAGGGTCAAAGCGCCGACGGCGCCCGAGGTGCTGCGCCTGAAGGGACTGCTGCGTCGACAGCGCCTGCACACCGTCTGCGAGGAAGCGTCCTGTCCGAACCTCGGGGAGTGCTTCAGCCAGGGGACAGCCACGTTCATGATTATGGGGGATATCTGTACGCGGCGCTGTCCGTTCTGCGACGTGGCGCATGGTCGCCCCGGGCCACTTGACCCGCAGGAGCCTGACCACCTGGCCGAGACCGTTGCTCTGCTCGGCCTGCGCTATGTGGTCGTAACCTCCGTTGACCGGGACGACCTGCGCGATGGCGGGGCAGGGCATTTTGCTGCGTGCATCAGGGCTCTTCGGCAGTTGTGCGCCGCCACGCAAGTGGAGATTCTGGTCCCGGATTTCCGCGGGCGCATGGAAGCGGCCCTGGGGCAACTGGTAGACGCGCCGCCGGACGTTTTCAATCACAATGTGGAGTCGGTGCCCCGGCTGTACAGGAAAGTGCGTCCCGGCTCGGACTACGCCTGGTCACTGCGCCTGTTGCGCGAGTTCAAGCGCGCTCAGCCGGGGGTGCCTACGAAGTCCGGACTTATGCTCGGATTGGGTGAGTCCACTGCCGAAGTGCATGCGGTATTGAGAGATCTTCGTGAGCACGATTGCGACATGCTGACCCTGGGGCAGTATCTCCAGCCCAGCCGTCACCATCTTCCCGTGGAGCGTTTCATCAGCCCGGAAGAGTTCGACGCGCTAGGTGCCTTTGCCATGGGACTCGGCTTCAAGAACGTGGCAAGCGGTCCTCTGGTTCGCTCCTCCTATCACGCCGACCGGCAGGCGGCTGGGAAAGAAGTGAGCTAGAGAAGCATGCCTGGTGACTGGTGAATAGTGAGCAGTGAGTAGCAGTCGGTGACTTGGAAGATGGAGTGCGTTGATCCGCAACCGACTGGGCAAGCGCCGGGCTTCACCGCCTGAGCGGGCCTGCGCGCAGTCTGTCGGGATGGTACTACTTGTCACACTGCTGCCGCATCACGGTATTCCACCTACCACTCACCGCTCACTACTCACTACCCACCATTCACCAGAAATGGAATTCCTGCTCGTCAAAGCCCTTTCCACGTTCCTTCTACCCCCCGGGCTCAACCTGTCGCTGGCCGGGATAGGGGCCTTGCTGATGCTGCGTTGGCGGCGTATCGGCGCTGGCGTGGTGGCGCTGGCACTGGTCACCCTGTACCTGCTGAGCATGTCCGCGGTTTCCGGGCCGATGATGGCCAGTCTGGAAACTTATCCCGCCTTGACCACCGGGGATGGAAAGCAAGCGGACGTGGGCGCAATCGTGGTGCTCGCAGGTGACCGGTATGCCAATGCGCCGGAGTACGACGGCTTCGACACGGTGTCCCGGCTTACTCTGGAGCGCCTGCGCTACGCCGCCCGTCTGCACCGCCAGACAAGCTTGCCGGTACTGCTGACGGGGGGTGCTCCGCTGGGACAGGACTTCTCGCTGGCTTTCGTGATGAAACAGGTGCTTGTGGACGACTTCCGTGTTCCGGTGGCCTGGAGCGAAGGCAACAGCCGGACCACTTGGGAGAATGCTGAATACACTCGTGAGATATTGGCCGAAGACGGCATCGCCCGGTTCTATCTGGTGACGCATGCATGGCACATGCAGCGCGCCATGATGGCCTTTCGGCGCATGGGTCTGCAGCCGGTGGCGGCCCCCACCCGGTTCACAACCCGTTCGTCTGCCCGCGACGGAAAGTGGCTCGCCTGGCTGCCCAGCGCGGCTGCGTTGCGACAGAGCAGCCTGGCAATGCACGAGTACCTGGGCCAGGTATGGTACTGGCTGCGGTATTAGACAGGCGACATCGAAAGCGAAAAGGAACTGGCGCGCCGAGGCCTTTTCGTGCGCAGCGGGGTCGCTGCCAGTCCGACTGCCCTACCTAGCATCGACGGCTGCCTGTTCTGCGGGGAGGAGCAAAGACGGATCCACCATGTTCCGGTTCAGGCTCACGCCCCAATGCAGATGCGGACCGGTGACCCGACCGGTCATGCCGACGGTGCCGATGGCTTCGCCTTCGCTGACGCGCTGGCCGGCCTCGACGGTGATGCTGTCCAGATGGCAGTACATGGTGACCAGGCCTTGGCCATGGTCAACGAATACGGTCTTGCCGTTGAAGAAGTAGTCGCCGGTAGCCACCACTTTGCCTGATTGGGCGCTGTGAACGGGCGTTCCTCGCGGAGCGGCGATGTCCAGACCACTGTGCGGCTTGCGGGGCTGCTTGTTGAAAAAACGCCTCAGACCGTAGGGACTGCTCAGCCGACCTTCCACGGGCAGCCTCAGGGGCAGGGGAACGGATTCGGTCTCCTCCCAGCCGTCGAGGGCTGCTCGGATCAGCTTGCGTTCGCGGCCGATGCGCTTCAGGTCAAGCTTGTTCGGATTGACTTTTCGTTTATTGGTGATGGTTATATGCTGCGTCTTGTAGGTCTTGTTCTGCACCGTGAACCGATAGGTCTGGTCTTGTTTGCCGTGAAGAAGGCTGATGCGGTGCTCTCCCGGCTTGGCATTCAAGGCGATCCCCACCACGGCCACCCACTTGTCTCTGTCCCGTAGCACCATCAGGCGCCTGCCTTGATACTCGACCCGCGGCGGGCTCGGCGCATCCCACCGAAGTGGTATCAGGGCCACCCCACCGGGAACGGAGTCGGCGCGGGGAAGCACGCTCGCCGTGGCCTGGGTGGCCAGGAACAGCAACGCCAGGCCGGTCCAGCGGCGTGGGCGGGAAAGAAGGCAACACTGGAAAGTATTCCTTGGCATCATTCGGTTTCCTTTTTCGCAGTCGAGTGCACGCTGTCCATGTGGACTCCGAGGGCGTTCTGTGAGTCGCGGGCATCGACTGTGCACAACAGGGAGCCATCGCCGAGCCGTGCGTTGATCTGCCGCTGCTCTGATGTGTCGCCAACGGAACGAATTAATTTCCCGTCCGGATGGCTTGTAATCATGGCATAGCCTCGGTGCAAGGTCCCCAGAGGACTGACCGAGTCGAGGGCACGGACGAGTTCCGCGAGGCGCGCCCGCTGCCGGCTCTGTCCATGCCGCCAGGCTCCCTCCAGGCGCGCGGCGAGGTGGCTGCTGCGTGCCTGGAGCATCTGGATTAGGACGGCGGGGCTGCGGCGGTGCAGGCGGTGGCTGACGGCAGCGAGTCTCGAGGCTTCCCGCTGCAATCGACTCTTCTCGGCGGAAGTCAGTCTGGCGGCAAGCGCATCAAGCCGCTGGCTAAGTTCCATCAGGCGTCCTCGTGGGTGTTTCACGCGTGCATGCAGCCAGTTGAGGCGTTGCCTGTGGAGTTGGATCCTGCTTCGCGTCAGGGCAAGCAAGCGCTCTTCCATTCGGTGCATTCGCTGCCGCAATTCTGCCTGATCAGGGGTGACGGTCTCTGCGGCTGCGGATGGCGTGGGTGCCCGGTGGTCGGCGACGAAATCTGCGATTGTGTAGTCCACCTCATGGCCGACGCCGGTTACCAGCGGCACTGCACAGGCGGCTATGGCGCGCGCCACCCGCTCGTCGTTGAACGCCTGCAGATCTTCCAGGGATCCCCCACCGCGTGCCAGGATGAGCACAGCGCAATCAGGCTGCTCGCCAGCTTTGCGGAGGGCATTGGCGATAGCCGGGGCGGCGCCCTCTCCCTGCACGGGGACGGGATAAACCTGTACCGGTATCGCCGGGAATCGCCTCCCGAGCACTGAGAGGATGTCTCGGATGGCAGCACCGGTGGGCGACGTGATGACGCCGATGCGCTTCGGGAACCTGGGCAGGGGCCTTTTCCGGTCGGCGGCGAACAGTCCCTCCTCGGCCAGGCGGCGTTTCAGCGCTTCGAAAGCCTCCTGCAGGGCACCCTCTCCATACTTTTGCATGGATTCCACGACCAGTTGAAACTCGCCTCTGGGCACATACAGGCCGACTCGTGCCCTGGCCAGCACGTGCAGTCCGTTCTCGGGTTCGAAGGAGAGGTGTCGGTTGTGGCTTCGGAACATGGCGCAGCGCACTTGGCTCGCGGGGTCCTTGAGGGAGAAATACAGGTGTCCGGACGCAGGCCGCGCCAGGTTGGATATCTCACCCTCGACCCACAACGCGGGAAAGCTGCTCTCCAGCCGCCCTTTGATCTCGTTGTTCAGGCGGCTCACGGAGTAAATGTCTTGCTGTTCCGGGTGCGACATGGGCTAGGCGGTGAATGCTCCCGAGCTGGTCTTGGTTGGCGATTGAGTTTCTTGCGCCGGCGTCGGTTGAACGGCATGCTTGAAAAGAAAGAGGCCGGGACCGGCCCGGCCTCACGTCGCCCTCACAGGCAGAGCCGCCTTAGAAACGCGGACCTGCGTTTCTCTGGTCCAGATACTGCTGATACGCTGCTTCGCCCTGCTTTCGCGCTGCCACGGCGAGCGCCATGGCCTTTTCCGAATCCCCCTTCTCCGCGGCTGCCTGCGCTTCCTTAATCAACTTACCCGTGTCGCGCCACGCGAAGCCGACGGAGTCGGCTTTCTTCAGCGCCGCTGAGGCCTGGGTGATGGCCTTGTCAACGTCGGCCTTGGCCGCTTGTGCATTTGCAGCGAAAGGGCCGGCCGCGGCGAAAAATAGGAGCAGGGCGGCAAGGCCAGTCATGTTTCGCATACATGCCTCCGAAACTGTTGTGGTTATTGGCTTTAGTGCGCGTAAAGACAGCGCACAGATGGCGTCCGGCTGCCTGCGGCAGCATCAAGCTACCCCGTTTACCGGGTCAACGTCAAACCTTATACTACCGCGTTTAGCTTACCCGCCCTACGGAACTGCCCATGCGCATTGTTCAGGAAGCTCTCACTTTCGACGACGTTCTCCTGGTACCGGCCCACTCCAAGGTACTGCCGAAGGAAGTAGCGCTCGCGACACAGCTTACGCGCAGCATCCGGCTGAACATGCCCCTCGTGAGTGCGGCCATGGACACGGTCACTGAAGCACGCCTGGCCATTACCATGGCCCAGGAGGGTGGTCTCGGAATCATCCATAAGAACATGTCGCCCGAGGCGCAGGCTGCGCAGGTTCTGACAGTCAAGAAATTCGAAAGCGGCGTCATCAAAGATCCCATCACGGTAACGCCAGACACCAGCATCCGTCGTGTCCTGGAGCTGACGCGAACCCGCAACATTTCGGGCGTTCCGGTGGTTGAGGGAGTGACGCTGGTGGGTATCGTGACCAGCCGGGATCTGCGCTTTGAGACCCGCTACGACAACCCTGTGAGCAGAATCATGACCCCTCGGGAGAGACTGGTAACCGTGAGGGAAGGCGCCGGGCGCGAGGAAGTGGTGGGGC
>JASJBY010000353.1 GCA_030066245.1 Gammaproteobacteria bacterium | reverse complement strand
ACGCACGGATAGCCGTTCTTGCCGCGATAGGTCCGGCCTTTCTCGGGCCCGGCGACCACGACCTCCCAGCTTTCCTCCTCAAGACGGATTTTCGGGTAAAGAAGCTCCAGGTCTTCGTAGACATCATCGACGAGCGCGAGGATCCGCTTCATGTCGCCCTCCCAAGGTTGCCAGACGAGCACACGAATCTCCCTCACCGGGATGCCCCCGTCAAGCCCAACGGAACTGCCGCCTCGAGATGCGCTACAGGCAGGTGTGCTCTGCCAGGGATGTCGCGAAGAAGGTCTGGAGCTCCTGAGGCATCATCTTCCAGTCACCAATTCACCGTCTCGCCCGTTGCCAGCGTGCGGCTCGCGCCAATCGTCCCGCCCAGGCTATTCCGAGAACCTTGCTTGACGAGACAGGGTTTAACGACGCTGGGCCCTCCATCAGGAGTTTCGCCAGCTCGGCAGTCCTGCCCTTACCCTCAGCTGCGTCCAGCACCGCCGCTGGTGCTCGGGTCAGGGGCCGCTGCAGTTCCGCGGAAAGCTCCACCACCAGTTCCAGCAGGCCGCGGGCGTCTGCGTGCAGTGCGTCCAGGCCGTCCAAGTAGCTTCGCAGGATCTGCGCCACCACCAGTCTGTGCAGGGCCGAGACTCGGCCTGCCGCCCGCAAACTCTCAGCCAACGGCTCGGGCTTCAGCCAGCCGTTCTCGCCGATACCCGACAAGACATTCGCCAGAGCTTCAAAATGGGCCCGTCCGTCCTCAATGGTCCTAACGAGGACTGTCACCGCCAGTTCACGGGTATCGCTGTTCTCGTTCGACAGGCCCAGCCAGAGCGCCAACATCGCTGTTTCCGTCAACGGACGGTCCGGCTCGAAGAGGGGGTAAAGATACGGGCAGGGAGAAGTGGTTGGCGCCGTGTCGCCACCATGACTGCGCGTCATGGCGCGTACGCCAGCCGCGAAGTAGCTGTCCGTGTTCAGGGGCCAAACCAGCGCTCCCAGATGCACGATCCATGGCGCACCGCCGTGCAAACCCTGTGTCGTCATGTGGTGCAAGGCAAGCGTAGGGTAGTCACGCTGGGGATCTCGACTCCGGTCGGCTGGGACCACCGCTCTCTGAAGTCGCTGACCGAGCTGCCGCAACGTCGACGAGACCCTGGACCGGATGCCCTTGCCTCCCTCGTCTGGCGGATCCAGACACAACGGCGGCAACGGCTCGCTCTCCCCGGCGGCCGCAAGCGGAACGTCCGGGTCGGGCTTGAGGTTGACAGCTTCGCTCAGTAGGTGAGTCTCCTGGCGATCGGGCTCCTTGGCGTCGTTCCGCCACAGGTAGCGGGCCGGCTCAAGCAGGTCCGGACCGGATACAGGTAGTCGCAATGCCGCTAGCGGTTCCGCCGCGGAGCTCGCTGGCCACCTGGCACGCGCGGCCGCAAGCCACAGGGGCGCATCGGCTTGGTCCAGGACACTGGGTCCCTCGTCATCGCCCAGCGCGAAGCGAACCACTCGAGCCGCGGGGCTGCGCAGCAGTGCGGCGGCGCTCAACGCGGGCGCGCGTGCCTGCGGGGCGAGCCTAAGCAGGGCCTGAGTCAAATCGAAACGCGGCGCCAGTGTTCCCTCGATTTCGAGCGCGGCCAGGCGCTCCACGAGAGACAGGGGCGCGATCCAGCCACCGGCATGACTGGGTGCTGCCAGAAGGGGGGCAGCCCGGCGATTTGCAACACGCCGGGTGAGTTCTCGCACGCGAGCCTCGAAAAACGGGATGGGTCCCGGGCGCTGGAAGTAGCGGCTCGTTGCTGTTGGCTGATGTCCGCCCGTCAGCCAGATGACGAGCAGATCCCGAAGCACCCAGGACGTCGAGCCGTTACTGGAAATCAGGCCGGTGCCAGTGCCAGAGCCGAACACGTCGCCGATCTGGTTGAGCAGTGAAGCTGCTCGCCGCCTGAAGTCTGCGGAGGACAGGCTGCACAGCCGGCTGACGCCGTCGAGCAGTCGTTCAATCTCGTCGGCAGTGTGCACTTCATCCAGCGCACGGGCCACGGCATCGAAGAGAGCGTCCACGGAGTCCAGGGGAATAACGGCCGCCACGCCTGAGAGTACTGGCATGTCGGCCACATCGAAGCGAAGCGGCGCCGGCAGCTCATACCACGCGGTCGAGCTCTGTTGGTCCAGCACGACGCTCGACGGACCGTCAGCCGGAGCAATGGTCGTGGCCTCTTCCTGTGGGGCTGTCAGCATGTCGGGAACGGGTTCCGTGTCGCATGCTTCGTCCGGGCACGCGCTCCCGGATTCCTCGGCTCTCGAAAGCGCTTCCGCCCGGGGGCGCAGCCCCGGGTCGAGCCCTTGAAGCTTGGCTGCCAGGTTCTCGGCCAGGGCCGGGCCACAGTGCACCTGCCAGGCCTCCAGCAGCTCCAGTGCCTGCTCTTGAACGTCTGTGGAACGGTGTGTGAGGGCTTCGGTCGCCACAGCGGCTGCCTGCGTCACCAGGTCTGGACGCCGATCGATTGCGTGCTTCAACAGACGCAGTGCCGCCACCGGCCGCGATTTGTAACGCAGACCGAAGACTGGCTTAGCCGCCCCGATGAACTTCTCGGCATCCAGACGCCCGTGCCTGTCCAGGCCGGCCAGCATCTTCAGGGCGAAGCCCACCACGTGCTCGGTGGCGTGATCCAGCAGTCCCAGATATGCCTGCTGGCGTTCTGCCAGCTCATCGGCGGTGGGATTCAGCTGGGTGTGCAGTTTGTGCAGCGCCGACAGGGCGGGGCCGCGGGTTTCCTGGGAGAGTCCCCGCAGACTATCGTCCAGCTGCTGTGCGCGGTCTAGCTGTTTGGTCTTGCCGCTGCCTATCGGCCGCTCCGGTGCCTCCAATGTCATAAGTCCTCCCCTCCCTCGTTGCTTGCGCACAGGAACGGCCCGAATACGTCCCGTGCTTCCCGCACCCGTCCGTCGGCCAGACGGGGATGCTTGTGGGCCAGCCCGCGGGTTGCTGGGGACAGGCCGAGGCCTCGACTCGATTGATTCAAACCGGAGGCGAGGGGATAGCGATGGCTCAAGCAGACGGCCGCAGCAGACACGAAACCAACCCTCCAACACACTTACTGCTTATCGTCCCCGTGTGGGCTGGCTTGACTTGGCGACGGGGGGCGGCGTCCCGGGATGAATCTGAGCTGCCTGAGAATGTGGCCCAGGCGCTACTTCAGGCGCCTCGGTTCAAGCGGGCGGCATGAGCTTCTTGTCGTCACTTTCTCTCGCGGCGTAAAGAACACTGCCGATTTCGTCGCCGGCAGAAGAGAGACCATCAGCCCGCGCTTGAAAAGTACTCGGTGGGGCCCGCGGTCACGTCTTAGATTCCTACAACTTGCCCCGGGGTGCGGTCTTTTCCGATGCCGGAAGACCTTGGTGTTCAACCAAGGTCGTACCGGCATGATCGGCCGAAGCTGTCGGCAGTGTGAAAATTTCGCGTTTTACTTGTGGCAATCCCAATACTTCTCTTCGGTCCGGGCGCCTAACCTGTCCCCCTCACAGGCTGGCGCCTGTATCGGATCGGTCGGAATAATCGTTATAGCCGAACGCAATACACCGAGGAGACATGTTATGAAGAATTTCAAACTCGTAATGATTGTGACGATCATAAGCGCCATGCATGGGGCCGTGGCTCAGGAGATGCTTACCGTCGATGACCATCAATACATCGTCAAACGGGTCCAACGCAACGAGGTGGTACTTGAAGCTATCGGCAAGGGCTTGAAGCATTGCCCGACCACCTGTTACACCGACAGGGTGCAGCGCTCGCGGATCGAGTGCCGTGCCCCGGCCCTGATCCAAGGTGGCACGGATGGACCACCCATCGATCGGCGCGGCAATTTCACGGGGCCGGGCAATAGGTGGTCCATCACCGAGACGCACAGCATCCTGGACATCAGTGTCTACGAAAGCGGTTGTGAAGAAACCCGAAACGAAACCCTGATTGAAGTGCTGGGTCCCGCTCCCCGTCACTTTCCCGGTGATCGTGACATCGAGGACACGCAGAGCCCCTACGACCCACCTTTTTCCGGTTTCAACTGCAACGACTACCCGTCAGAGTATGACGCTGCTACGGGGGAGATGGTGGCAGTTGTTATCGTGGATTTGCTGATCCAGCGTGCCCCCTTGGTATGCAGATAAAGATTCTGAGCGGCGCCTCGTGCGCTCGGCCTATGAGTCAGCCGCCAGGGTTGTGCGTCGGTTGGGCACGTATCCTGGCGGTCCCTCGCTTCGATAATGGGGTTGTTTCACTGTCGCGTGCCGCCCCGCCGAGTCAGTCCCACAGCCGCGCCAGTTCGCTCCCCCGGGACGCCGCATTGGTCTTCGGTTAGGGCCGTACCGGCATGAGTGGCCGGGACCGTCGGCCGCAGGGATAGCGGCGGTCGAGCCTACAGGGAGGTATTCACGGTGTGTCCCGGCGGCTCGTGCCGGTACGGCACCCGTCCCGAATACTTAACCGATCACCGATGCGGAATGGCGCGCCGTCCTGCGTAAAGCAGAACGACGCGTTTCTTGAAAGGCAGGCTGTGACGGACTCAGCCCAGGGCGGCAAAGATCTTGTCGCGAATGGCGTCGACGCTGCCAATCCCGTCTATGCGTACGTGCTTCGGCGCCCGACTGTCGCCACTATCCGACCACTTGGCGTAGTACTCCACCAGCGGTTCCGTCTGGTCGTGATACACCTTCAAACGCTTGCGCACAGTCTCTTCCTGGTCGTCATCCCGCTGTATGAGAGGTTCTCCCGTGACATCATCCTTGCCCTCTTCCTTGGGCGGGTTATAGATGACGTGGTACGTGCGTCCGGAGGCCAGGTGAACACGCCGCCCGCTCATGCGTTTGATAATCTCGCTGTCGTCCACCACGATTTCGACCACGGAATCTATGTCGATGCCGCCGTCCTTCATGGCGTCGGCCTGGGGTATCGTTCGCGGAAAACCATCGAACAGGAAGCCGTTCTTACAGTCGGGCTCCTTAATACGCTCCTTCACCAGGCCAAGAATGATGTCGTCGGACACCAGCCCCCCTTCGTCCATGATCTTCTTAGCCTGTTTACCCAGCTCTGTCCCGGCCTTGACGGCCGCCCGCAGCATATCACCAGTGGAGATCTGCGGTATGCCGTACTTCTCCTTGATGAAATTGGCTTGAGTACCTTTGCCCGCACCGGGCCCCCCCAGAAGAATCAGTCGCATGATCGATACTCCACACTTCTGCCAGACGATAAAAAAATATTATGCCGTTCCGTTCTGGATTCGGGCCAGTCAATGTATCAATAGGTCAATGCACCTGGCTTATCTATGGCGGGGCGGCGTGCAAGCCCATT
>JASJBY010000041.1 GCA_030066245.1 Gammaproteobacteria bacterium | reverse complement strand
CAGCCGCTGGCGAAGATGAGGCTTCTGGGTGGCGATGCCCACGGGGCAGTTGTTGGTGTGGCAGGCGCGCATGCCGAGACAGCCGATAGCCTGGATGGCGGCGTTGGAGACGGCGATAGCATCAGCACCCAGTGCCAGGGCCTTGACGAAGTCGGCCGGCAGGCGCAACCCACCCGTGATGACCAGGGTGACATCACTGCGACCTTTCTTGTCCAGATATCGTCGGGCTCGCGCCAGAGCGGGAATGGTGGGTACCGAAATGTTGTCGCGAAAGAGCAGCGGCGCCGCGCCCGTCCCGCCACCGCGACCGTCCAGGATGATGTAGTCGACGCCTATCTGCAGCGCCGCCTCGATGTCGCGCTCGATATGCTGCGCCGAGAGCTTGATCCCAACGGGGATGCCACCGGTTGCCTCCCGCACCTCCTCGGCAAAGGCCCGGTACTGGTCCACGTGCTCCCAGTCCGGGAAACGCGCCGGTGAGATGGCCGCTTCGCCCTCGGCGAGCCCGCGCACCTGGGCGATCTTGCCCTTGACCTTGCTGCCCGGGAGATGGCCTCCCGTGCCGGTCTTGGCGCCCTGACCACCCTTGAAGTGGAAGGCCTGCACGTTCTCCAGCTTGTCTTTGGAATAGCCGAACCGCGCAGACGCGAGCTCGTAGAAGTAGCGGGAATTCTCATGCTGCTCTTCGGGCAGCATGCCGCCTTCACCGGAGCAGATGCCGGTCCCCGCCAGCTCGGCCCCCCTGGCCAGCGCCACCTTCGCTTCCTCGGAGAGCGCGCCAAAACTCATGTCGGAGACGAACAGCGGGATGTCGAGCGACAGCGGGCGCCGGGCGTTGGGTCCAATGACCACCTCCGTGCCCACCGGCGCATCGTCCAACTGGGGCACCTTGTGAAGCTGGGCGGTCAAGAGCTGGATGTCCTCCCACCTGGGAAGCTGATCGCGGGGCACGCCCATGGCGGCCACGCGACCATGGTGACCGACCTTCGACAAGCCATGGGTCGCCAGGTGCTGAATGTAGCCGACGTGGGGCTCTTCAGGGCCTCCATGGGCGTCCGCGTACAGCCCCAGATAGGCGTCACGGTCGTAGGCCTGCGGGTTCTCGAGCTCCCAGGCGGCGATCTCATCTGCGTCCACCCAGACAGCGCCTGCTTCCACCCAGGATTGGAAGCACTTGAGACGTTCAGCGGGGTTGTAGGAGCTGACCCCCGTCCTATAGCAATAGTCCCAGTTGTGAACGCCGCAGATCAGGTTCTTGCCGTCGATGTGGCCATCCGACAACAGTGCGCCGCGGTGCAGGCAGCGGCCATACAGCACCGAGGCCTGCTCTTCATCCTGGCGGCGAATCACCACCAGATCCACGTTGGCTACCAATGCGTAGGTGGGAACCAGCGGCTCCAGCTCATCCCACTTGGCGATTTGTACCTTGTTCATGCTGGCCTCCGGCTCGCGTGAGTGTCATGTCTTGCAAATAAACTTCATCGCATCAGCGTCGAGCCGGCCCGCTGGGCGGCCTGCAGAAACTCGAGCAATCGCTGCTCGGCGTCCGGGGCCGCAACCAGGGTCTCGTACATCATGACTGCGCCGCTGAAGCCCGTCGTGTGCCACACGGCCCCATCGGGCAGGGTCTGCTCCGTAAAACCCTCCGGCTGCGGGTACGCCATAGCGTAGAAATAGCTTTCGGGAATAATTTCATCTCCTGTGACGAAGCCGAAGTGCAAATGCTCATCGGCGCTTTCCTCATCCGCCGGGTCCACACCTGGCACCAGCCGCCCCGAGAACCAGTGCATGGAAAGGTCGAAATGGTGCGGAAAGACATGCACGGGGCCCGTCTCCTCGCGCAGCGTGCCCTTGAAGCGCTTGAACACGGCATCCACGCGTGACAGCACCGACCAGAAGCGGGCCGCCGCCCGCGGGTCGTACTCGCCCGGCGTGTCATCCTTGAAGATTTCGCGGTCGACACCGCTGCTGACACCCAGCTTCGCAAGACCGGACTCGAAAGCCTCGAACATCCGGCGAGGCGACTGTCCCTGCAACGGGATAGCAACCATCTCACCGAGGCTGGTGATGAGGCAAAGCCGGTGCTGCGTCAGGTCGAGGAGGATTTCCAAAGTCTTCCCTTCCACAGGCATCGGGGTGGTAGTCAAACCAACCGCTGCCGCATGCAGGGTGACGTGCCACCAGTGCTTCTGAGGGGGCATGAGCAAAGTACGTTGCTTGCCAATGAGCCGAGCGTACCCATGCAGGGTATCGCGCGTAGCCCGCCAATCGTGAAGGGTGAGTGGTGGAAACAGGTTCGACATCGCTCCTCCTCATGGCTCTGCCTTGCACAGGTGCGCCGCACAAACATCGGGGTTATCAACTAGGCCGCTTGGCCGGGTGACAAAAGGGCCCTGTGGACGCCGACCACCTTTTCAGTCGCGGAAAGCACGGGTTCGGTTGTCCAGTCAGAAGCCTTTCCCCTGTGGCGCCCGGCTCGGTCACGTTTTAGTTGCCTTGCGGTGTGCTGACCGCCGCGTTCGGGCCGTCCAGAACAATAATGCTTATGGTGCACCGACGGACGGTGTAAGTGACGACGGAATCTGACTCCGACGTAGTGAATCCGGTTCCTATGAACGCGGATCGGGGTTGGAAGCTGGCCACCTGTTCGGGCATACCCGTCAGCTTTAGGGCGACCGCGCCGGCGCGCACCACGAGGACGGAAGACGTGAGGACGGGGAACAATAACGAGGCCGCGACCATGGAAGCTGAGCCTTCAAAGGTGTTTCGAAATATCGATCGCTTGCAACGAAGTCACTTGCGCGGGCCAAGCCGGGCCCTACACCGGCTGAATCGCCGTTTGTCATCGATATTGCCGAACAGCTATCCAGGCCGCAAGGACTATCGATGATCCACTTCCTCACAATTCCCACACATTGTTTCAGAACCGTCGCTGGATTGGAGGAGCGGCCCTGCCTTGCCGAGTGCGCTCAGGATGCGCAGCTCGGGGTCCATCGGCTTGCCTTGGAAGAGCTGACCAAATCCGGGTTGCTGGGTCACCGACTCGACAGGTTGCAGCGGGCTGAGGTCGGCCTGAAGGTCAGCCGGCGGCTTCTTGCGGCAGATAACAAAGGCGAGCGATACCGCTGAGGTCTCCGCCAGCCTCCAATCCTCCCGGCCCATGAGTGGTTTCATCTGTCTGACCCCCAGCGGCACCGGCAGCGGGCATCACCGCTACAACGGTACAAGGGTAAGCTGAGTTTGCCAACGTAATCTGCGATCCGAGGTCCGCCTGGTGAGAATTCCGGGCTTGTCCTCTCGGATCAACCGGAGCACGCCCGAGGAACTGATGCACTATAAAAGTTGGACCGGTCTCGACTGGTATGCGCATGTTGTGCTTCGGTGGAACGCACATCGGCATTGGTGTTCGGTTAGGGCCGTATCGGCATGAGTGGCCGGGACCGTCGGCCGCAGGGATAGCGGCCGTCGAGCCTACAGGGAGGTATTCACGCCGTGTCCCGGCGGGTCATGCCGGTACGGCCCCCACCGCGAATGCTTAACCGGTCACGGATGCGCACATCGGCGGGATGTGTTTGGTCGGGGACAGCGGTGACAAAGAGCGGGGTGAAGCGGGCAGAAGCCCGGCTGCAAGGTGCACCTGAGTAGACTAAAGCCCTCAGTGGCATTTGTGACGCTCGCCCAGCTTGGATATGGCCGCGCACAGATCCACGATTGGATATGTTCCGCCGTCGGGCTCGGAAACCCCTCGCACGCTGTCGGCCAGGACAGACCGAAGGTTGCCTGGGCTGAGTGCCGGTTCCAGGGATCGCATTAACGCGACGCCGCCACTCACATGCGCGGCCGCCAGCGAGTTGCCGGAAAGCATGTCATAGCTGCCTGGAGGAACGGTAGTCAGCACGTTCTGTCCCGGAGCCGGTATGGCCGCATCCGAATCGCCTCCGTCCGGGCTTGCCGTTTTAACCCCAATCACGCCCGGAAGAAGAGCAGGAAACGTCGCACCCCTCCTCCCTTCCCCGTGCGCCGCGACAACAACGGTTCCCTGCTGTATGGCTGCGTTCAGGAGCGCCGTCAACACCTCGTCCCTTGGGCCGGCGAGGCTAAGATTGATGACATCGACCTCACCGCGCACGGCAAAATCCAGAGCTTTCGCCAGGGTAAAGCTGCTGCACAGCCCCGCACGCCCGGCATCATCGCGCCAGCAGGCCTTGAGGGCCCAGAGGGTCGCCTCGGGGGCCACACCAACTATGCCTACGCCGTTGTCCGCTGCCGCCGCGACTACACCCGCCACACCGGTTCCGTGGCGGTCCCCGGTGAATCCCTCATTCGGCTCACCGACGAAATTCTTGGCTTCGACCACTTGCCCTCGAAGGTCGGGGTGGTCGATGGCCACCCCAGTGTCGATCACAGCCACAACGGCACCTTTTCCCCGGGTTACCCGATGGGCTGCGGAAACCTGCAAGACCGTCAAGCTCGGCTGCAGATGTACATAAGGGTCGGGTTCGGGGCCACCCAAGACCTGGAAAACCCGCACCGGCTGGGCGCTGTGGACCAGCGGGTCATCAGTAAGCGCTCTCACGGCGACCGGTATGGGCCTGGCGTCCGGGACTTGGTAAATGGCACAGAACAGGCCTATGGAGCGGAGTCGCCACTTGGCCACGAGGAGCAAATCGAAGTCCTGCGCCAGACGTCTGGCATCCTGCATGGCCTGGTCTATGTCATGCAGCGGAATGGTGACCAACACTTGCCGCGCGAGGTTATCGGGTGTCGGCGGCGAAGTTTGCTGTAGGCCACTTCGACCCGCACAACCCAGGTTGGCCAGGGTAAGCGACAGAATGACCAGCAGCAGGGCGCAACTCAGGCACCGCATCACGGAGACACCGTGCCTAAGCTCTCGGCGTGGATGATGCGCGGGTCCGACCTGAGCCGAGCGACGATGGGCGAGCCAGGACCCGCCATCGCCGGGGGGATAGGCAATTCCACGGTGTACCTGCCTGACGCCGAAGGGCCGTCCACGACCCGTGCACCGTGTTTTAACAGCAGATCCCTCACCGCTGTCTCCATGGTCCCTTCACGAAATGCAACGCTCAACCGGGCTCGCGCGAGGTCCTTCTGGGATGCAGGCGCTGACAGGGTTTCGTAAGCGGGCCGGTGGGCCGAGTCAATGGGCAAAAGCCACAGGCCGCCGAGCACAAGCACCAGCCCCAACTGCACTGCCATCGCTATCCTCACGGCCGACGGCGTCTCACGAAATATCGACGCGAAGCGGCGAAGCCAGCCACCGAACCATGGGCCCCGCTTCCATCGACTCCTTTGCGCGGCATCGATTCTTGCCAAAGTTTCAGACAGACCGGTTTGCATGGCAACATCCGGCTCATCCGCCGCACGAAGTACCGGGCCGAGCCTGCGCAGATACTGAAGCTCTCTTTGGCAGATCAGACAGTCACGGAGATGCGCCTCCACCGCCACCTGCTCCGCTGTCTCCAACGTCCCAGCCTCGTACCAGGGCAGGAGTTCCCAGCACTGAGGGTGGCTCATGGAGCTCTCGGGTTCTCCGCTCATCATCTTATCCTTCCAATCTGTCCCAATGCTCCGCTCGCGGCAGGAGCCGGCGTAGCTGTTCCCTGGCATGGAACATGCGCGTCTTCACCGTGTTCGGCGGACACTGGACAATGGTTGCGATTTCACCGTAGGAATAGCCATGGAAGAAAGTCAGGGTCACGACCGCCCGATGCTCCACAGAAAGCCCAGCCAGTGCGCGATTGACGGCGATTCGTAGCTCGGTATCCGAAACGGCTTTGTCTGGTGGTGCATTGTCGGCCACATCCGGTGGGAGCGCCCAAGGATCCTCTCGCCGGCTAGCGTTGCCCCTCAGTCGTTTGAGGGCCATCTTGTAAGCAATTCCCAGTATCCAGGTAGCGACGCGGGAATGGCCTTGGAAGTCCGGGGCTTTCTGCCACACCGTCATCATCACGTCGTTGACAAGCTCTTCCACCTGGTCGTCGTGCCTGACAAGCTTGGCCAGAAAACGATGCAGACGGCCGTAAACGCGCGTATACAGCGCGACGAACGCATCCCGGTCATGCTCACCAACCCGGATGAGCAGTTCCGCGTCCGACACGGCGTCATTTTTCTCCGTGGGTGGCCAGTCTCGTTGCGCAGGAGCCTCGCTTTCCATCTCCCCACCACATTCTTTTGGTGCAGTTTACGTATGTTCCCGCTCCCGGCTTTTCGGTTCAATCCGGCGTTGGCGCAGCGGCGTAGATGGCGGGCGGCGCATGGAAAGCGGACGTCCTGGATGAGGACCCGCCTGAAGGTGGCCATACGCAGAAAGCGGGTTGCCGGAGACCATTTCCGACCGACCCGACGCTTGGACACTGCAGGACAAATGAACCGTAAAGCCGCCTGGTGGCACCCACTGAAGACGGCAGCCGTCGCCTTCCCGCGGAGAGCATCCGATGAAGACCGTTAAGACACTGCTTGCAGCCTGCAGCCTCGCGTTTGCGTGCAACGTCCAGGCGCAGCTGTTCAGCGCTTACGCCGAAGGGGCCACCAATCCGAACGCATGGCTGACCGACGTCACCGACGGGAGCTTTGTCGAGTTCGACGATCCCACGACCAACGCCGTGGCCGACGACGAAGAAAATCGACGCATCTACTACGTTGTCGAGGGCGGCACTATCTTCGACATGCGACTGCAATACCGTCCTGTCTCCGACGACGGTACGATACTCCCAGGTGTGAACGTGGGGTTTATGTATGACCAGTTCGGTCTGGTCATCGAGCGGACGAAAGGGCTTGCATTCGGAAACGGGGTCCTTTATCTGAGCAATTCAGGCACCGGCAGGAACGGCGCGCCTCGAGGTCTCTACTCGGTCGAGCCCGATACGGGTATCGCCACGTTTCTTTTTGACCCCAAATTCCAGGGCAAGAGCATCGTCTTCACCGGTTTGGGATTCAACGATGCCGATGGCCTCCTGTATGGCGTCGCCCAGGTGACGGGAGGTTACTCCCTCCTCTCCATCGACCCTGCCTCGAAGCTTATCACCGAGGCAGTCGCCCTCTCTGAAGCGCCTGGAGACTTCGAGTCATTCGACGGCGTCGGCATCGGTGACGGTCGGGTGTATCTCACGTTTGGACCGAGCGCGGTGGACATTCAGGTCTACAACCTGGGCAGCGGACTGTTTGAAGACCCGCTCCCGAACCCGCGACGGGGTGAAAACGGGTCCGGCGGTGCGACCTTCGCCAGCTTCCTGCAGGAGTCGGGTAATCCCCCAGCGCAGCCTCCGCCCCCGGCGCCCTCGCTCTCCGAGGTCTCCGTCCGTCGGCTCGTCCTGAAGGCGCAGACAAACCGGAAGGGCCGCGTGCAGGGCCGGGCCGTCGTCTTAGTGGTCGATGACGTGGGCAATCGGATCGAGGGCGCAACAGTCACGGGTACCTTCAGCGGCGCTTACACCGGCTCGGGCTCGGCGGTGACGAATGCCAAGGGCCGGGCCGTCGTGAAGTCGGGGGATCGCACAGGGACGGTGCAACCGTTCGCGTTCTGCGTAGATGACCTCCAGGTCCAGGGCTTCCGGTACAACGCTGCGGCCAACGGCGAGACCTGCGACAGTCTCTGAGCCTTGCGCTGCCTTGGCTCGACAGGCTCGATAACTGCGTGGCGTTTCCCGACCGTCTGGTTCGTTTGTTGATGCGGAAACGCTTGACCACGAAATCTTCGCGGAAGCATGGATGTGCGTTACTCGGCTCAGGGCATTCTGCTGAGCGTGCATGCAGCTCTCGCGGCCAAGTGTTGTGTCACCCAAATGCGTTGAATTATGGGTGGCAAGGGATTCGGCGTCATTCCCTCCAGGCTCCGAATTTCGCCCCGTTTCGTTACATACCCCGGGCCTCGCGACAGCACATCCCTATCCCGACGCTTGGAGCGGTCGTCCCTCGACCGCGTCTGCCGGCTGCTCAGCCTGCTGCTCCAGGCCGTCGGTTCGCTACCCGCGCTTGCCGGTCGATTGGCGAAGTCCAGAGCAAAACGGCAGCGTGCCGCGAGGAAAGCGTCTCCCGTCTAGCCCTTGACCACATGCAGCGTAGCCCCTGCGCCCCGATATTCTGCCGCCTCGATTCCGTGTTTTCTCAGCTTCTGATGCACCGCGCGAGGGGTAATGTCCATTGCCCGCGCCACGGCCGTTACATTGCCCCCAAATCGGCCCAAGGCCTCCCGCAGCATGTCGGCCTCTACCTGCTGTGCCGCCTTCTTCATCCTTGACTTAAGCGCCCCGCTCAACTCATCGTCTCCGGACTCCATGGGCACCCGGGCCACATCAACCGGGACATCCTCGATTATCGGCCCCTTGCTGAAAAGAAACGCGCGCTCCAGTATGTTTTCCAGCTCGCGTATGTTCCCCGGCCACCTGTACGCCATCACTTTGCGCCAGGCCCGCTCCCCGAGAAACTTGCGCGGACTGTCGTACCTTTCGCTAAGCCGTGCCAGCAAGTGTCGCACCAGGTCCGCCATATCGTCGGTGCGCTCGCGCAGCGGCGGAATATGCACGGCCACAACATTGAGTCGATAGTAAAGGTCCATACGGAAGTCGCCGTCGGCAACCATGGTCTCCATGTTGCGGTTTGAGGCCGCGATGATGCGCACGTTGGCACTCAAAGTCTGGCGTCCACCCACGCGCTCGTAATCACCCTCCTGCAAGACGCGAAGCAATTTCACCTGCGCGCTCGGCGGAAGCGAATCAATTTCGTCCAGAAACAAGGTGCCGCCTTCAGCACGCTCGAAGAATCCCTGGTGCACATCATAAGCGCCAGTGAAAGCACCGCGCTCATGGCCAAAGAGCGCGCTTTCGATGAGATCCTCGGGAATGGCACCACAGTTGACCGCAACAAATGGCCTCGTGGCACGCTCACTCAGCGCATGCGTGGCCCGAGCAATGACCTCCTTGCCAACGCCCGTCTCTCCACTGATCAGTACGCTCGCCCGAGTCGGTGCAACCACCTCCACTGCCTCGAGCGCGGCGCGCATGGCCTCGGAATGGGCGACGATTTCCGGCCGACATTGCTGCTCCTCACCGCGCTTGGCAGCTACCTGACAAAGCACCCGATTAATCCTCGTGGTCAACTGCGCTGTGACTTCCCCGCGCAGCGCCGGTGACAGCGCCATGCCCTCGTCGCTCCGATACTCAGTGCCAGGTCTTTCCTTCGCAGATTCTGGGGACAGATAGATGCACACTTCGCATCTGCCGTCGTTGGTAGCAATGCGCCGGGCGAGCTCCACCTTGGCATAGCCGAAATTTCGCGCGGCGATGCCGCCGAAGACACTGGACGTCATATGGCATAGCTCCGGTGCATCCTTCACCATGTCGCCGAAGGGGCAGCGCGTGTTCTCGACGCGCACAACGCCCGGCTCACTGGAAATCCGGGAGAACCTGCCCCCGATTCGATTTTTCAGATGAAGGATTGTATCCGCATACGCATCGGCGTCCATGGGGCCCGAGAGCCTGAGCTGCTTTCGGGCCGCCGCCTCGAAGCAGCGGCTCGCTGTGAGGCCGAGAAGCTCGATGTAATTGCGCTGTTCATCGCATTGAGCGCAGCCGAGCTGGCTGCCAAGGTGAACGCTTTGCGTCACGAACAGCTGCAGGAAAGAAACCGGGTCCAGCTTGGTTTGCTCTGCGTCACTCACTGTTAACCACGTCGCTGCCCGTTCGGGCGCTTGTGTATCGACGAAAATGACAGCTGCAAGCGCTCAGGAAAGCCGGCGTCTCAAGCCGTGTTCGCGGGACCCAAGCTCCGGTTTCCCATGCGCTTGCAGATTTCCCTGCGCAAATCGGGCAGCAATGACAAAAGTATGCGTTCACCAGGTGGGCACAAACCAGTGCTGCACCTCCTGCTATCGTCAGGGCCACTTCGACGGCCTCGGATAGCAGCCCTTCGGGTGCGAATGCAGCGCACGAAATCAGAGCCAGACCTGCTGCGCCCAACAGAGGCACACGGCCCTTGCCGTGCCTGCGCAGACCAGGGATAAAAGCCACCGCTCCAATGCTCACAAGCAGGACAGCCAAGCCCATGTGCGCCACCCGCTCAGTAGCAGCGAGCACAGGCAAAGATGCTGCCAGCAACGGTGTGCCTATGCAGTGAGCAATGCACAGCATTGATGCTGTTGCGCCCGCTCCGTCCCATGATCTAAGTCTAAGAGATTTTTCGCCTGCCAGAAGCATTTTGTTACCCTCCTTGACCCTGTCACCGTTCGATTCCCGCACTCCGCCGTCACGAACCGCAAAGCATCATTAGGCGCTTATTTGCTTATGATGAAGACGCTGCCCCTGATGACGGTCGCTATAAACAGCTCCTACGCTGCTTCGGCGACAGTCACCTAGGGGCAACAGCGGCAGCCCTTGCCACACTCGGGCAGCGACTGGGCGGCCAGTTCCCGCCCCCGCGCCAGTTGGCCGTGGACGGCGGGCGGAGCGCGGAGCACCCGCTGGCTCGCGCCACCACAAATGATACAGGGCGGCGCCGGTGCACTCATTCCATGCCGTGCCTCAAACTCACCGTGGCAACTCAGGCAACGATAATCATACGTTGGCATATCAACCTTCCTCGGCACACGGTTCTACTGCTTTGCGCTAAATCCAACGGGGCGGCTGACTGCCACTGACCCCCATGCTCGCGGCCGAGTACTGGGTGCGTGCGCGCGCCTCGGTGTCCATAGTGGGTGCACGTAAGCGGCGGAACTCGGTTTCCCAGATCCAGCCGCTGATCGTGATGTCGCCGGGTATCAGGGGGTGGCTCTTCAGCAGCTCCACACACTTCATGCAGGTCTGATCCACGTCATCCATCATGCCGATCCACTTTGCGAACGCGCCTTGCGCGAGACTCAGCTCTGCAAGGGATGAATCGATTGGTATGTTGTCCACGTCGATACCTTTGCCGCGCAACGCTTTCTCCAGATCCGCGGCATTGGCAGAGAGCATGCCGCAGCCGGTGTGCTGCAGAACGATGATCTCTTTCGTGCCAAAGAAGTTGATGGTCAGCATGGCGGAGCGAATGGCATCGTCGGTTACGATACCGCCAGCATTGCGGAACAGATGCGCGTCTCCGCCACCCACAGGCGTATCGGCGCGAATTCCTAGCGCCTCGTCCACAGGCACGCGCTCATCCATACACGCGAGCACCCAGAGGCGCCGCATGTTCGGTCCGTCCGCGGCATACTGGCGGCGAATTGCCCATTTGTCATACTCCGCAACTCGCGTTTCGATCTGCTCCTTCAACGTAGCCATAACTCTCCTCCTACGATAAGGTGCACAATATGTCTTCCCGGCGAACCGGTTCGCCCGGGGCACTGTACTAGTAGCTGCACACTCCGTGCCATGCGAGTTGCCAACTAAGAATCAACACGTTATGAACGCTGCAATGGCTGGCCATGGCGCACCAGCTTCTCCCTGCCCCTGCCGTTATCACGAAGAAAGCTCGTTGAAACCGCAAGTTGCGGTAGGGGAAGCATGGATTCGCAGGGCGAAGTGTTGTTTCACACAGGACGACTATCGGGAAGGCTCCAGTCCCCGTCCCACTGCTGGGACGCGACACCGGGTCTTTCACAGCCTTCCAAGGTCTCTGGCCCCTTGATTCCCTGGGACGCAGCGAGAGCGTTCGCCGAGCTTATGGAGAGGGACTTATGGCGGGCTCGGCGGCTCGTGCCGGTGCAATACGGGTCATTAATCCTCAACCGGATGCAGATCACCAGATTCCTGACGAGCTGGCGCCTCTTAACAAAAATCCTGTAGCATACGCATCGGAACGTTGCAGATTCAGTCTGTTAGCGCACATGCAATCTGCTCGCTCGCGATGCGGGCTGGGTGCGATCATCCATCGAAATAATCTAAAAAGAGTCATCGTGTTGCGACCTCGATCCCCTCCTATTGCGCAGCTACGCAGCCTCGCAACCAAGCTGTTTACCGATGGCCAGTACGCAGATGCCGACATTTTGTTGGCTGAACTGGCGAACATGACCGAAGGCGATCGCGCACAGATCGCGCTACGCCGAGCTCAGATAGGAATGCTCAGCGACTCGATGGCTGATGTCGAGGAACAGCTGGAGATCGCTTGCAGTGAGTATGGATCGCATGTCTATTTTGTCGGATTACAGGCCGACATGGCCATGCGAAAGGGAGATCTGCCATCCGCCGCCGCTGCCCTTCGCCAGCTGGGACGCCATTCCCGAGCTGCACACCTTGAGAGTTTCGATGGCACCTGGTATCAGGTTGGGAGAGTATCAGCCCGTCCAGTCGCCTGGAACGATGAGCATGCGCTCCCGTTGTTTGAGGTAACGATAAATGGACGCGCCGGACAGTTCGTGCTCGATACGGGTACCGGGGACTGCCTGCTCGACAGTAAATTTGCAAGGCTCGCGGGAGTGCAGGCCGGGCCTTTTGACCGCGCCGCTTTCGCCGGGGGGCGCGTTGGCCGTTGGCAGTTGGCCGTCATTGACGGTCTGTCCATTGGTGGCTCGCGCTTTGGGAGACTTCCCGCAATGATTGCGCCGCTGGCGGATAAATTCCGGCACGGCTTTTCGGATATCTCCGTCGATGGCATTGTCGGTGCCGGACTGTTGCGAGCTGCCGGCGGAATCGACCTTGACTACCACGAAGGTTGTCTCCGGCTCGGCCCGCCTGAAGGCGAGGGGGGCGAAGCGCTATGGATAGCCGGTTCGCACTATCCACTAACACCCTGCCGGGCCAACGGCGGGCCTTCGTCGTGCTGGTTCATCGACAGTGGCATGAGCGGTGTAGACATTGCCTGCTCGGAATCGGCGGCACGACGTCACGGAGTCCAGGTCTTGAAAGGGGACATCGAGGCCCATGGCGGAGGAGGTTCACTGGCCGCCAAAGCGATGCGCATCAGACACTTCCGGCATGGGGCACTGGAATACCGGCAGCTCCCTGCTGCAGTGTTGCCCAAGTTCACCTTGGGACGTGAGTTGGGTATCCGAATTGGCGGAATCATCGGTCACGACTGGCTCTCCAAGCATCGCGTTCAGCTTGACTACCGAGCTATGCGAACGCGCATCACAGCTTGAGGTTTCACATCAGCCATTTCACTTCGACAGGGGGGTATCACACGACGGATGGTTTTGCCCCCTTGGAGAACCCAGACGACCAAGAGCGCACATAATGCGTACCTGCTCGGTTCCTTACACGCTCTCAACCCGTTTGTCGGGCCTTGTGAAAGGCCGAGTCCAGCCGGCACCCCTTCCCGGCGGAACGGATGCCGCGAAGAACAACGGAACAAGACCTTGATGCCCGCCTGACGGATACCGTGTCGAAGTCGGTAGGTGGGGGAGCAAACCCCAATGATGGCCTTTAAACTTCTAATGCGATGGTGTGCTCGGCCACTTCTCCACGTACCGGTCCATGACTTCAAGCACGGCATCCGGTACGTTCTGCGTTGCCATCTGCCTTCTCCCGTCGGCGAGGAAGCCGGGCATGTCGTCGGGCAGGCGTCGGCCCAACTCATCGAAAGTCTTTTCCATCAGGTCCGGGTCGAGGGAACGGGTTGCGGCGATACCAGCGTTGAGGTTGAGCACGCGCCAGGGACGGAAGGGATTGCTCTTGTCCTTGTCCATCTTGACTTCATCGGCACACACGGCCACGACCTCTTCCATGAAGTGACACATTTCGGCTAGCTCGCGTGGTTCGTCAAGACGGTTTGTAACCCGGCCAAAACCGTCTGCGATGCCTTCCAGGTTGTCGAGAATGGCGTCCCGGCGCGAAAACCAGACTGCTATGGAGGCATAGGCACGGGCCATGGTTTCCCGCTCCTCCAGGACTTCAAGGACAAGCAGCTGGTGGGCGAGCCGGTCGAGTAAGTCCAGGCCGTGGTTCCCGATCGCCCTCAGCTCTTCGCCCTCCAGGTAGACGTTGCCGTGATTCAGCGCCGTGGCCAGCTCGAAGAAATCTGAAAGAGCAGATGCCACGGCGAGCGGCCCGCTCTGCTTGTCCTCGATCTTTCCTGTTTGCTCGTTCTTGTCGACCACTGCCTTCGCGACCTGCAAAGCAAGGTTGGAAATGGCTTCGATCTCAAATACCAGTGCAGTCATGACTCGCAGGGTTTCCTTTGCGCGGTTGGTGAATCTACTCTACAGGAGCGCACGACCGGCGAAGAGTACCTGGTCTTATGGCTGGTGTGCGGATCCCTCTCACGTACCATCGTTGTCGCATGCTCCTATGCCGGCTGGAT
>JASJBY010000352.1 GCA_030066245.1 Gammaproteobacteria bacterium | reverse complement strand
CATATTGAGCTCCCGATGGGACACGGCTCGCCGGTCCGCGCGCCCATGCCCATTAAGTCCGCGCACCGCAGAATGCGCTTGTCCGTGTGTCGTCCACGGCGAACCCGTCGGGCCCTCGACGGAGCGCCGAAACGGAGGCGTGGCGACCTTCCCCCAATGCGGAAGCGCCACATTTTCAGTGAATTGCCCATTCGCCACAACCGCAGCGCCCGGACTTCTCAAGCCGTTGCGTGCGCTGCCGCCAAAGAATGGATGGGAACGAATCAAGGCCCGCCCCGGACAAGGAGCACAAGTCCGCCGCATCCCCCGCAGGAGACCCGCAGCGAGGACGGGCCCACCGAGCCCTCCTACGTCGGGAGATTCGAGCTCCTGGAGTTGCTGGGACGCGGGACGCAGGGAGAGGTCTATCTTGCCCGGGACCCGGGTCGCGGCAACAAGGTAGCGATCAGACTCTTCACCGCCGGCTGGGAGCCGCCGGCCGAGCTGGACCGACAAAGCCAAACGCTCAGCCAGCTGCAACACCCGAATCTCGCCGCGGTGCTGGAGATCGGCGAGCACCAGGGTAGACCTTGCGTAGTCTACGAGTACGCGCCGGGCCAGTCTCTGAAGCGTTATCTGCGGGAGAACGGCCCGCTACCCGTCCGCAAGGCGGCACGCTGGATGACCCGAATTCTGGATGCGGTTGCACACGCTCACGAGAAATCCACCCTCCATCTCGACCTGACGCCAGCCAGCATTCAGGTCGATGGGGACGGGTCGCTGAAAGTCATGGATTTCGGCGTCTCGCTCCTGGCCAACGGCCCTTCAGCACTCGGCGACCCGCTGGGCGGCGCTTACTACATGGCCCCGGAGATCCTTCACGGCAGAACCGGAGCCGCGCCCGCCAGCGACATCTTCTCGCTCGGACTCATACTGCACGAGATGGTGACCGGCAGCCCGGCGGTCTCCGGCAACGACCCAGTGGCGACCATGCAATGGATGGCCCACAACACTGTCGCGCCCCCTTCGGCGCGCCGGGCGGAGCTGGATGCGGAGTTTGACCGGGTTGTCCAGCGCGCTCTGGAGAAGGCCCCGCAGAACCGTTATCTGAGTGCCAGACAAATGCAGCAGGCTCTAGCCGACTATCTGGCCGGCAAGCCACCGGAGTCACAGCCGGTGGACGATGCGTCCGCCCTTGGCTTTCTGCTCCGGCGCATGCGGCGTCGGGCAGACTTCCCGGCCATCGCCCAGAACATGTCGCTGATTGGTAAGAAAACCGCCTCCGACAGTGAGAGCTCGGTAGACGAGCTGGCAAACATCATTCTCAAGGACTACGCGTTGACGACCAAGCTCCTGAGGCTGGTGAACTCGTCCTTCTACGGCCAGTACGGCGGCCAGATCAGCACCGTCTCCCGGGCCGTCGTGGTGCTTGGCCTCACGCAGGTGAGAAACGCTGCGCTCAGTCTGCTGCTCTTCGAGCATCTCGGCGACAAGCCACAGGCGTACGAGCTGAGAGAGGCAGCCGGACTGGCTTTTCTCAGTGGCAACATCGGCCGTCGAGTCGCCGAAGCCCTGCGGATTTCCGAACCCGAGCGCGCCTTCGTCTGCGCCATGCTGCACAACCTGGGTCAGTACCTGACAATTTTCTACTTTCCCGAAGAGCACGAGGAAATCCAAGGTGCGGTCCGGACCGAGGGTGTCGATGCAGCCGCCGCCAGCCGCGCGATTCTCGGTCTTTGCCCGGAAGAGCTCGCCATCGGCGTAGCGCGGGAGTGGCGGTTACCGGATGAGATAATTCAGAGCATGCGACGGCTGCCGGCGAAGGTCTTGGGACCGCCGGCTGACGAACGGGAGGCGCTGCACTACATCTCCAGCTTTGCCAACAGGCTTGCCGACATCGTCATTCGTCCGGCGAAGGACGCTGAAAACGATACTGTGCAGGCGCTGCGAAAACACTTCAAGGCCCACATCGTCCTGACCGACAAGCAGCTTTCATCCATCGTGCAGGCAGCCCTGGATGACCTCTCGGCGCACGCGGATGTCTTCAACATCAATCTCAAGACCAGCCGCTTCTTCCGCAATGCCAACAAGTGGGTCACCAACAGTACGTCTGCGCCCGCGGTGGCAAGGCGTCAGCCAACCAATGACACGCCCAGCGTGGCCCCTGACCCAGCGGCAAGCGGCAGTGACGCATCGGGTCGCGAGGCTCTCCTGCTGAGCGGCATGCAGGACATCACCCAGGCGATTGTCGGCGACTATGCGCTCAACGACATCCTCGTCATGATCCTGGAGACCCTCTTTCGGGGTCTGGGATTCAGCCGGGTCCTGCTGTGTATCCGCGATGCAAAGCGCGGCAAGATGGCGGCACGATTCGGTCTCGGCAGGGATCTCGAGAGCCTGGTCAATCGCTTCAGTTTCCCGCTCAACTCCGGTCCCGACGTCTTCAGTCGGGCCGTTCAGGACCACGACGACGTTGTCTGCCATGAGCCGGGAAAGGCTGACGACGTTCCAGAGTGGCACCGCGCCCTGGTGAAACCGGCTACATTCGCCCTGTATCCCATCGTGGTCAACGAGGTCACCCTGGGGTTGATCTATGCCGACCGGGAAGAAGCCGACAAGCTCGTCGACCACTTCGACCGCAACTACCTCAACGCTCTTCGAAACCAGGCGGCGCTGGCCGTCAAGCAACGCTCCTGAAGGCCTCGGGCGCTATCAAAGCTATCTGGCGGGTCCGAAATACGCTGCGGGCTGAACCGGTCGGGGTGTTGGCGCAGAGGCCGGGTCCCACACCAGCTGTATCGCCGTTTGTGATCGATATTTCCGAACAGCCATCTAGTCGGCGCCCCCGGCAAAGCCGCCAGGTCGAACGATACGCCGACCCGGGGGCTGCTATAATCGGCCACCTCGTCCCGGCTCCGGTCGCTCTTCACCCATGTCGAAAAAAAAGAAAGACCAGCAACCGCCAAGCACGATTGTCGTCAACAAGAAAGCCCGTTTCGAGTACAGCATCGAGGAACACTTCGAGGCGGGACTGGTGTTGGAAGGCTGGGAGGTGAAGAGCCTGCGTGCCGGACGCGCCCAGATCGTAGACAGCTACATCCTGGTCAAGGACGGCGAGGCGTGGCTTCTGGGCGCCCAGATCGTGCCGTTGCCAACGGCGTCCACCCACATCAGTCCGGACCCTACCCGCACACGAAAGCTACTTCTGCAGCGCAGGGAGCTGCACAGGCTCATCGGCGCCGTGGAGCGCCGAGGCTACGCGGTGATCCCTCTCCGCATGTACTGGAAAAAGGGGCGCGCCAAGATTGAGATTGCCCTTGCAAAAGGCAAGAAAACGCATGACAAACGGGCCGCAGAAAAGGACCGGGACTGGACCCGCGAGAAACAGCGCATCATGCGGGGCAGGTAGGGGGAGGGGGAGGTAGGTCGTAGGTCGTAGGTCGGGGGATCGTAGATGGGGGACGTGAAGCGTGACTCGTGAATCGTGAATAGTGAATAGTGAATGGGTGACTCGATGGCTCGGTGACTCGTGACTCGTGACCCGTGACCCGTAATTCGTGAATAGTGACTCGGTGACTCGGTGACTCGGAATTCAGAGTATCCCGCTCTTCTTCTTCCTGCTTCCCGCCCTCTGCTCGCTGCCCTCTGCTCCCTGCCCCCCTTCTAGTTCTCGCCGCCCGCTGCCCGCCGCCCGCTTCTGCTTTCTTGCCGCCCGCTGCCCGCCGCCCGCTTCTGCTTTCTTGCCGCCCGCTGCCCGCTGCCCGCTGACCGCTTTTCCTGCTGTCCCCTGCCCCCTTCTTACTCTTGCTGGCCGCCGCCCGCTACCCGCTTCCTCTAGCCATCGCGCGGAACTCCGGCTCGGTATATACTGTCGTTGTTGTTAACGAGCCGGGGGCGACCTGGTTTCGACGTGGGTTGCAAAACCTTAGGTGCATGTCGAGGGGGCGGCTTTCCTCGTAAATCCAGCTGCAAACTATAGTTGCCAACGACGACAACTACGCACTCGCTGCTTAATACCCAGTAGGGTGCCGTCTGGCTGAGGCCGTGCTTGTGCGCTCAGATTACAGGCGTCGACTCTCACAAGATCGCGGTGAAGCTCTCCCAGGGTTGATCCGTTAAACACTCACTGGGATCGCCGTCCGTTTTCCCTGCCCATCGGGTAGCGGGCGGTTAAAACAAAGATTGGGATAAGCATGTAGAGCCGAAGGCGGAGTGCTTGCGGACGCGGGTTCGATTCCCGCCGCCTCCACCAATGAATTCATTTATAATCAGTCATTTACTGCCCCACTGGGGCGCTGAAGCGGTATTAATTTGCCTGCTTTTGCGTCCGTAATGACAGCTTTTTTGACAGCATTTCAGCTGTAGGCGCCCGCGCACGACTGTCCTCATTCGAGTCACTCCGCCCAGATCGATCTCGGCGCCGCGGCCGGTGATGCAAACAAAGCCGTTGGCCCGGCGACAGGAAGGCCACAGTAGGTACAGGAATCGGGGAACTCACCGTCAGCGTGGAGGTTCAAGTCCTCTCCTCGGCACCATCTACGCAGACTATCACAGACCACCAGAAACCACCAAAGACGCTGATTTTACTGGCGTTTTGTCTTCGCCAGCCCCCAACTTGATTGTCCTAGATAGTCCGTCGTAGCCCCAGAAATGGAGCGCGAATGGAGCGTGGGTGGAGCGCGGCAAGGCCTTTTGGGTCCTCCGGAAGTGAGCCTGCTGAGCGATTGCTGAAGTCAGTCCAGGTGTAACGCGCCACTTGGTTTGCGACAGCTTAAGACTTGCTTCCTGGTGCCTTCCGTGTAACCCAGCGCACGGTCTTAAAGCGGACTAGACGGCCCCTTTCTCGGTTAGAGGTAAAGCGCCTCTTCGCGCTGCCAACGGAACGTCAGGCCAGAGCCACCTAAAGGACCATTGCGCCAGCACTGCCCCCCCCCTACACTGACGGAAGTTGCCCCGTCGCCTTTTTTTCCAGCTCCTGCAACCATCGCCCTATAGACGCGGGGCCAATGGTTGGTTCCGGAGCGGCAGGCTTTCACCTGCCACGGAGAACAGGAGGCAGTTATGCCGAGAGTTAAGTGTGTACCTAAACGCACCTCGGCGAAGCCGGCACTGTCAACTTAACGGCAGCAGGCTGAAGTAGACTGAAAGGCGTGATTCGGTCGCCGCGCTTCAGGCGCACGTGATCTGCCGCCATGCTGTGAACGCTCTCACCCGAAACAGCCGATGGTTGGCGGCGCGGAGTAGATGGCGGCCGTAGCGAAAGAGATTGTTCACTCGCGCGTGAAGCGATAGGAATCGTTGCGCCTGGTGGCGCGATTTGAAGCGACGCATCTGGCGTTCTTGCTGCCGCGTCGGTTGGTG
>JASJBY010000351.1 GCA_030066245.1 Gammaproteobacteria bacterium | reverse complement strand
CGCGTTCCCGCTACGCTAGATGGTCCAGGGTTGCCCATCCATGGGCAACCCGTTCGGCGACGTAAAGGTCCACCGGACCTTTACTCTCTTTCGCCTCACCATAGCTACAGCTATGCCTCTGCGGGCGACCGGCCAATCTGCTTTGCCAGAGCGACCCAAGATTCCGAATCCCGGTAAGAAGTCCGGGCTAGGCAGCTGCACGCGGGCCAGACCCAAGAGTGTCATCGCCCTGCAATACCGCAGTTGTAACCTTGAATCTCATTTCTTCAAGCAAGCCGTGATTCTCGCAACCCCGCTTCGGCGGGGTTTTCTTTTGGCGGCGTGATCCGGGTCATTGTTCATTCCTGCTGCTGTGGCATACGTTTGAGGTGGAGCCTGTCATGCGCAACAACGGTCGTTTGCAACGCCTGATCCTGGTCCTTGCCACGTTGCTGGTCCTGGCGCTGCTGCCCTTGGCGGCTGCCGGCTGACGCGGTCCGGTCCTCGCCGACGCGCCTCTCCCTGGCGCGAGGGGTTCAAGCGCGCGCGAATCCCGTGCCTTCGGCACTGCCTCGCGACCGTCGCCGTTTCGTCATCGGACTGCAAATGGGGCGCGTTAGCCTGTGAAACAGGTGCGCGCACGCGAGTGCCTACCCCTCCCCCGGTTGTTGCCCCGCGCTTCGCGCGGCTTTTGTTTTCAAACCCTCCGGATTCTTCTCGCCCCTGTTCCGCCACGGCTCAATATTTCTGAACACCGGTCGATAAACTGCACGCGGAATCCAAATGAGCGCGAGCTTCCAATGCCAGTAAAAGTCATCAAGGAAACCATTCCTCCGGAGTCCTTCATGGAGTTCCGGGGCGTGACGGTTTATCACTGCTACGAGGGCGGCGAGATGGGCAATCCGCTGCCTTATCTGTTCACGACGGACGTGGAGGAGAATCCCGGATTCGCGTTCGACACCCGCGATCTGCTCAAGGAGTTTGGGCGCAAGGGAATCAGTCCCGAGCGTTACAACCCCGACCAGGACGCCCAGGCCATCATCCAGCACGCCATGAACGCCGGCCTGCTGCGATATCCAGACGGCGTGCGGCCCTCGCCAAGCGCCACGCTTCTGTGCTCCAAATGTGGCAGCACAGACATCGCATACACGGAATGGCTGTTGGTGCGTCGCCAGGTCCAGGGCCTCGATGCGGAGGGTGTGCTGCGGGTCAGCAAGGAAATGAAAGCCGTCGGCAAGACGCGCGATCAGGGCTTCTTCTGCCGTGAGTGCAAGCACGAGTTTGTTCAGGAAGTGGCCTCGGTGAAGTGGGACGACGAGTCGTCCGCACCACTCCCCCAGCCTGTCGCCAGCACCGCCTGAACGCCGCGTAAGTGAGCGCCTTGAAGGATGCCCCGCGCCCGCGAGCGCGGGTCGTCCGCTCCCCATGAGTCGAGGCCACTTTCTGCCTGCGTGGGCAAAACGCTATCATCTGGCCGCGACGATCCGACCCTGAAAGCGATTTTAGCGAGTTCTCTTTAAGATGCCCCGGTGACCAGCAAGGAACTCTATCTGCGCCTGTTGCGGTTCGTGCTCCCCCACCGACGGGTGTTTGCGCTGTCCATCCTGGGGACTGCTCTGCTGGCAGCGACTGAGCCGGTTCTGCCGGCGCTGTTGAAGCCCCTGCTCGATGGCAGCTTCGTTGAGCGGGATCCCACTGTCGTCACCTTGATACCGCTGGTGCTCATCGGGCTTTTCATCCTGAGAGGCCTGGCAGGCTATGTCGGTGGCGTCGCCATGCGCTGGGTCGCCAATCGCGTGGTGATGGATTTGCGAACCGCCATGTTTGCGCGGGTGCTGGAACTGCCGACCCATTACTTCGATCAGCAGTCATCAGGACAGATCATCTCCCGCCTGACCTACGATGTGAGCCGGGTCATGCAGGCCTGCACGGACGTGCTCGTCGTGCTGGTGCGGGACAGCGTGATTGTCATCGGCCTGCTGGGCTGGATGTTCTACCTGAACTGGCAGCTGTCCCTGGTCACCGTCGTCGTGGCACCGCCCACCGCCTGGGTGATTCGCACCATCAGCCGCCGCTTGCGGCGTCTCAGCCGTTCCCTGCAGCGTTCCATGGGCGAACTCACCGACGTGATTCAAGAGGCGGTCGTCGGCCACAAGGTCGTCAAGATTTTCGGCGCCCAAGGCTGCGAGGCGGCGCGTTTCGAAAAGGTCAACAGTTGGATTCACCGCTACCATATGAAGGTCGCTACCGCCTCGGAGGCGAACACGCCGGTGGTTCAGTTCCTGGTGGTGTTGGCCCTGTCCGTCGTCATCTATGCGGGTACCCTCCAGTCTCAAAGCGGGGACATGACCGTGGGCGGTTTCGTCTCCCTGTTCACCGCCATGGCCCTGCTCTTCACGCCTATTCGACGGCTCACGCGCATCAACGAGAAGCTGCAGATGGGTCTGGCGGCTGCGGAGAGCGTGTTCGCTCTCGTCGACCATGAGCCCGAGCCCCGTCAAGCGCCCTGTTCCCTGGGGCGTGCCCGCGGCGAGCTGTCGTTTGACCGGGTCTGGTTCACCTATCCGACCGGTCGGGAAGTACTGCGGGGAATCGAGCTGCGTGTCCGTGCCGGCGAAACCGTTGCACTCGTCGGTCCATCGGGCAGCGGCAAGAGCACGCTGGTCAACCTGATAGCCGGTTTCTACGGGCCCAGTGCCGGGCGCATCACCCTGGACGGCACGGACATCCAGGAGTTGGTGCTGGCGGACCTGCGTCGCAATATCGCCTACGTGGGCCAGGAGACGGTGCTGTTCAACGACACCGTGGCGGCCAACATCGCTTACGGGCAGGCCCGGGATGCCGACCGGGCCGCCGTCGAGCAGGCGGCCCGAGCGGCCCACGTGATGGAGTTCGTAGAAGCGCTCCCCCAGGGACTGGACACCCTTATCGGCGAGAACGGAGTGCGGCTTTCCGGGGGCCAGCGCCAGCGCATCGCTATTGCCCGCGCGCTGATGAAAGACGCGCCGGTGCTCATACTAGATGAGGCCACCTCGGCTCTGGACAGCGAGTCCGAGCGCCTGGTGCAGGAAGCGCTCGAGTCCCTGCGCAGCGGTCGGACCTCGCTGATAGTCGCCCATCGCCTGTCTACCGTTGAGCATGCCGACCGCATCATCGTCATGGAAGGAGGGCGAATCGTCGAGGCGGGCGACCACCGGTCGCTGCTGCGCCTCAACAAGGACTACGCGCGCCTGTGTCGGCTCAGTGACGAACGCTGCCTTGGGGTCTCCTGATGAGGCACGAGGCCCCGCCACCGACGCTGGCCGCCAGGCTGTACCGGTATTGTTGACACCGCGACATTGGCCGTCCTGGCTGGCCCTGGGATTGTTGCGGGCCGCCGCCCTGCTGCCCGTGGGCACCGCCCTGCAGCTGGGCCGGTGGCTCGGACCAGTCCTCGGCCATTTGCTTCCGTACCGGCGCCATGTCGCGGCCACCAACCTCAGGCTGTGTTTCCCGAATCTCTCGGCTGCGGGGCAGAAGTTGCTGTTGCGTGAACATCTGGCGGCGGTGGGCATGGGCGTCATGGAAATGGCCCTGGCCTGGTGGGCGCCGCAGCGTCGCCTAGCCGGCCTGGCGTGTCTGGAGGGTAGCGAGCATTTGCGCAGAGCGCTCGCACGGGGCAAAGGGGTCTTGCTCGTCACGGGTCATTTCACCGCCTTCGAGATGGGCGGACGCCTGATTCTCGACCAAGCCCCCGTCGCCTTTACTTTCCAGGCGCTCCGCAATCCGGTGTTTCACCGGGCCACGGAAAAGGCGCGCCGTCTTCACGCCCGTCGGCTGATTCAGCGAGGAGATTCGCGGGCGCTCTTGCGTGCCCTGCGGGACAACCAGGTGGTCTGGTATGCTCCGGACCAGGATGCGGGCCGCCGCGGCGTGTTCGCGCCGTTCTTCGGCATCGCTGCCGCCACCCATACCGCCACCGCGCGCATCGCTCGGCTGAGCGGCGCGGCCGTCCTGCCCTACACGGTGCAACGGCTTTGCCATCCACTTGCGTATCGACTCACGATACATGCACCGCTGGACGCCTTCCCCGGGAACGATGCCTGCGACGATGCTGCGCGCACGAACGCGATCCTGGAATCGGAGATCCGTCGCATGCCCGAACAATATCTGTGGGTGCACAGACGCTTCAAGACCCGTCCGCACGGGGAGGCGCGCCCCTATCCACAGAAACGCCGTCGCTCAGGGCAATGGCCGCTTCGCAACCTGTCTTGTGAAGCCTTTGAACGGCGCAGGCGCGGCAGTCAGGTGCTGAGTCGAGATGCGCACGGGGAAAAGGTGCTGAGAACCGTCGATGCCCTGGTCATCAAGCTGTTCCGCAGCAAGCGATTGTTGACCTCCGCGCGGTTCTACTCCCATGCCCGCAGATTCGCCCGCAACGCCGCACGGCTGCAACAGAGGGCCATTCCCTCCGTCACAGTGGAGGATGTGCGGCGCCTTTCCAGTCCGCCGCGGGACCTGGTGGTTTACAGGGAGCTGCCTGGCCAATCCCTGCGCGAGCGCCTGGCGGTTGCTCCACCGGCCGAGGTCCGCAGGTGCCTGCTGGACCTGGCTGCCTTCATGGCGACGCTGCACGCGAAAGGGATCTATTTCCGCTCTCTGCACCTGGGCAACGTGCTGTGCCTGCCGGACGCTCGCCTGGCGCTGATAGACGTGTCTGATCTGAGGATCCGACGCCGACCCCTGAACACCCGTGCGCGAGCGCGAAATTTCCGCCATCTCCTGCGCCGGCCTGAAGATGCGGCAGTGATTGAGCAGTTCGGCCTGCAGGCGTTCTTTCTCGAGTACTGCCGCTGCGCGGAACTCGGGCCGCTGCAGCGTCGCGTCACCTCGCGGATGGTCACTTCATCCTGGTCGGCCTTGCCCTCAGGGCGGATGGGCACGAACCTCCCGGGGGGTCAAGGTGCATGAATCTGCTGGGAGCAGCACGGCGACGAACGGCGCAGGCAAAAGAACGCCCGGCCGACCCGACCGGGCGTAAGGCGGGGGAGGGACCACCGTCGAATCCGTAACCCTGGGGCATAGTCTGGATGGACCTGGCTGAACGTGGCCTGAACGGGAAGTCGAAGGCGTTTTTCCACGGGCGCTGCCTTACGCCGGATGGACGTGGGCCGTCTAGACATCATGTTTTGACCTGCCCGTCCTCAACGCTCGTGGATTATGCTGGGGACGGAATATCCATCAACACAGAGCCACATTGAGGGGGGCAGGTCATGAAAGAGTTTAACGCAGAGCAACATCGG
>JASJBY010000350.1 GCA_030066245.1 Gammaproteobacteria bacterium | reverse complement strand
GCCAGAGTGGGCCAAGAACCGAATAGGACGGCTTGTTTATCAGGAAGACCGGCTTGGTGTAGCCAATGCGTTGAGTTTGCCAACATAATCTGCGTTCCAAGGTCCGCCTGGTGAGAAATCCGGGCTAACTAGTGGGGCTGTCCGGCCCGGAGTTGATGATGGCTATCCTGCTCATGGGTCTGCTGGCTCGACGAGCTGCTCAGTCGCGCAATCCGAGGTCATGCTTCTTGATATAGTCCAATAGACCACGAGATGCGGCTTCCGTCATGTCGAGGACCCGTTCGAATCCCCTGGCACCGCCCCAGTACGGGTCCGGCACTTCGTTCTCCGCCAGCTCGGGTGCAAATTCCATGAAAAGCTTGACCTTGCCGTTGACCGGGCCAGGGCACAGTGCCAGCAGCGAGTCGAGGTTCTCTCTATCCATGGCGAGAATGTAGTCGAATCTCTCGAAGTCAGTTGTCTCTACCTGTCGAGCCCGCAACGGGTTGAGGTCGATTTTGCGGCCGGCAGCCGCATGTCGTGCCCGCGCGTCCGGTGGCTCGCCCACGTGATAGGCATGGGTTCCCGCGGAGTCCACTGAGATCTGCTCCTGAAGCCCCCTTGCCTGCACTTCCTGGGAGAACACCCCCTGCGCTGTCGGTGAACGGCAGATGTTGCCCATGCAGACGAACAGAACCTTAACCATCGCCAGCTCCAGCCATACGTCGTCGTCGAATCATATACGCCAGTGCGAGCAAAGGAAATGCACGCCCGAGCAGCCGCAAAAGCCCTGCGACTTCTTGCTCATCGGGATTCCAACGACTAATTTAGACACCTGTTTCAAGTCCGTTTTCCAAGCGTTAGAACCCGTGCCAAAGTGACCGACGACTTATCCAGCGCGCTCAGCCAGTTACGTCAATTGAGCGGCGCGCGCGTGCGTTATCTTGAGGATGTGTGGGAGATTGTCGAGGTGCTGGATGATGGGCCCACTCTGGTTCTCGAGAGTCTCAAGCGCCGTGTCGTTCAGGGAAGCCAGTACGGTGAGGGGCATCGACGGGTTCCCCAACGCCTCAGCATCCCCCTGCTGACGAACGACGGGCAGCATTTAAACCCCGAGCTCAGAGGGCTGAAAGTGGAAGGCGCCCGGCGGCGGTAGCTGTCGCGCTATGGTTCAGAGCCCTGACTCGGGCAGCAGCTGCCGCACTCGCGCCAGATCAGCCGGTGTGTCGACCCCGTGGCCCGGTGGCTCCGTGGCCTCGGCCACGTGAATTCGATGACCCCCAAACAGAGCACGTAGCTGCTCCAGGGACTCTGCGAGCTCGAGGGCACATGGTTCGTGGGTCGCGAAATACTCCAGATAGGCGACACGATAGGCATATAGCCCTATGTGCCGAAAATGCATGGAATCGGCCGGCAGCGAGACCTGATCGGCCATGAACTCGTCCCTGTGCCAGGGGATCGGTGCGCGGCTGAAATACAGGGCGTAGCCTTCCCTGTCCGAGACGACTTTTACCACATGGGGGTCGAACAGCTCGTCGTGATGAGTCACCCGTTGGCACAGGGTGGCGACATCGGCGTCCGAATGAGCTGCCAGGTTTTTCGCGACCTGCCGGATGAGGGCCGGTGGCAGCAATGGCTCGTCCCCCTGGACATTGACGACGATCCGTTCGGCTGGATACGCCAAGCTGGCCGCTGCTTCGGCCAGACGATCCGTTCCGGTGCGATGGGAAGCCGCCGTCAAGACGACCCTCGCCCCGAAGCCTTCACAGGCTGCCTGAACTCGCTGGTCATCTGTCGCCACCACGACACTGGTTGCGCCGCTTTGCACCGCCCGCCGGTACACATGTTGCACCATGGGTTGGCCGCCGATGTCCGCGAGGACCTTCCCCGGAAGTCGGCTTGAATCGAAACGTGCCGGAATGATGACGGCGAAGTCCGCTTGCCTGCCTTCGCTCATACGGCCTCAGCTTCTGGATTCGTCAGGGTTCAGCTTTCGGGCCTCGTCTTCAAGCATGACCGGAATGTCGTCCCGGATGGGATACGCCAGGCGACAGCCAAAACAGGTCAGTTCCTGCGCCGTCTTCTCGTAGGTCAGTGGGCCCTTACAGACCGGACAAACGAGAATGTCGAGCAGTTTCTTGTCCATCGGTTTTCTCCCGTAACAAGGTCAGCAGACGCCGGCCGAACTGTGCGGGCAGCTTGGCATCGACCGGCAAATACCATTGATTCGGTCGTGCAAATCGCCGGCACTTCACGGCGTCCTTCTCAGTCATTATCACCGGCAACTCGTCGCCGAAGTCCACATCGGACTCTCGATAACGGTAGTGGTCGGGGAAGGGATGCTCGATGATATCCAGCCCCAGGCCGCGCAGCTGTGTGAAGAAGCGCGCCGGGTCTCCTATGCCGGCCACCGCATGGACAGGTACCCCTGCAAAATCGGCCGCCGGTGCTTCCCTGTCGTCCGACAGCCTGCGCGGTTCCAATGCCTGGTAACGCATGTTGAAAGCGCCCGTGCGCCTTTGCCCGTAGGCAACGATCAGATCCATGCGCCGCAGGCGTGAAGCCGGCTCGCGCAGCGGGCCTGCCGGCAGGCACCTGCCGCTGCCGAAGCCGCGCACGCCGTCAACCACCGCGATCTCCACGTCCCTGGCAAGGGCCAGGTGTTGAATCCCGTCATCACACACGATCACGTCGCACTCGGTGTGTCGCATCAGGGCCTCGACCACCTCGACCCGGCGGGGTCCCACCGCGACAGGACAGGCGCTGCGGCGCGCGACGACAATCGGTTCGTCGCCGACACTGTCGGCGTCACTGTCCGCTCGCACCTGCTGAGGCCATTTTGCCGCTGTGCCGCCGTATCCCCGGGCGGCGACCCCCGGTCGATATCCCTGGTCTCTCAGGTAACGGCAGATCCAGAGGACCAGGGGGGTCTTACCGCTGCCGCCTACCGTCAGATTCCCGACAACGATGACCGGCAAACCGATACGGTGCACCCTGGCGATTCCTTGCTCGTAGGCGAGGCGGCGTGCACCCACGGTGGCGCAATACAACCATGACAAGGGTGCCAGAAGCCAGGCAAGGGAATGCCCTCCATACCAGATCTGTTGCAGCGCTCGGTTAAGTATCGGTGCGTGCAGGTGTCCGGTCCAGGGTAATGACTACGGGGCCTCGGCTTCAGCCGAGTTGGTCGCGAAGCTCAGCTGCGTGAAACCCAGCTGGCGGGCTGCATCCATGGCAGTCACCACCGACTGGTGTGGCGTGTTCGCGTCGGCGCTGAGGACGATGACGGGCGTTTCCTGTTCCCCCGCCGCCTTTCGCATGGCCTGTTTCAGCGTCTCCAGCTGAGAGTTCACCAGCTGCCGGCCGTCCACGTAGTAGCGGCCCTTCACGTCGATGGCTATCTCGATACTTTGCGGTGGCTCCTGCTCTGCCTGGGTGCTGGCGTCCGGCAGCTCGATCTCGAGCTGTGCGTGTTGACTGAACGTGGTGGATACCATAAAAAAAATGAGCAGCAGGAAGACCACGTCGATGAGTGGCGTGAGCGTGATGTCGGGTGAATCATCGCGGCGGCGACTGAGCCTCATGCCGGTCCTCCGGGTGTATCGTGCTCCCGTTCGCCGTGGAGGACTTCCACCATCTTGAGAGCTTCCTGTTCCATGGTGAGCACCAGCTCGTCCACTCGCCCCCGAAAATATCGGTAGAACATGACGCTTGGAATGGCCACCGTGAGGCCGGTCGCCGTGGTGATCAGGGCCTCGGATATACCGCCGGCCAGCACGCCCGCATCACCCACCCCTTGCGTGGTGATAACCGCAAAGACTTTGATCATGCCGATTACCGTGCCGAGCAGGCCCAGCAGGGGCGCGATGGAGGCGATCGTCCCCAGCGTGTTGAGATAGCGTTCCAGCTCGTGCACCACGTGTCGCCCCACGTCCTCGATGCTTTCTTTCATGATTTCCCGGTCGTGGCCCAGGTTGACGAGTCCCGCGGCAAGTACCCGACCCAGCGGCGAGCCATCGCGAAGGCTCTGAACCTGCTTCTTGCTGAGCTTGCCCTGCTTGGCCCACTGCCATGCCTGGAGTACCAGACCATTGGGTGCGATACGCTTCTTCTGCAGCGTCCAGAACCGCTCCGCGATGATGGCCATGGCAATCACGGAGCAGAGAAGCAGAGGCAGCATCAGCCAGCCGCCAGCCTTGATCAGTTCTAGCACCCTGAAATTTCCTCCTTCAGAAACGAGCCGGCGCTAATGTAGCAAAGGCCAATCAGGGCGGAAAGCCCGCACCCGCTCCGGGAGTGAGCCCGTCAGTGAGGCAGGCACAAACGCGAGGTCAACAAGTGACGATGCATCTATGCTCCAATAAGGAGCAGCGCAGCACGGCAACGGTGAATGGCACCACATCTGGTCGTTGATATCTCCTTCCACGGGTTTGGTCACCTGGCTCAAGTGGCTCCCGTGCTGGGAGCCTTGCGTGCCCGAGTGGAGGGTCTGCGCTTGACTGTCCGCACAGCCCTGCCGAAACCGGTTTTGCGACACAGGCTCGGAAACGACCTCACAGTGATGGCCGCTGCAAAGGACGTGGGGATGTCGATGGCCTCGGCACTGGATGTGCTCGCCGCGGAGAGCGCGGGAGCGCACCGGCGCTTCCATCGCGGCTGGGAGAACACTGTCACCCGCGAGGCACGCGAGCTGGAAAGCCTTTCGCCGGACCTGGTGCTGGCGAACATCCCCTATCTCACCCTCGCCGCCGCGTCCCTGGCCCGGATACCGGCGGTAGCCATGTGTTCTCTGAACTGGGCGGACGTATATCATCACTACTGCTCCGGGCTCCCGGGCAGCGGCCGCATCCACGAGCACATGCTGCAGAGCTACGCCAGCGCCGATCTATTCCTTCAGCTCAGCCCTCACATGCCCATGGAGAACCTGCCGCGGCGGATGTCCATCGGTCCGGTTGCCCAAAGGGGTACGCAGCGGCGTGCCGAGCTGGTTGAGCGCCTGGGCATGGGAGCGCACGAACGGCTTGTGCTCGTCGGGCTGGGAGGCGTGGCGACGCGGTTTCCCATAGAACACTGGCCGGTGCTCCCCCACACCCGGTGGCTGGTGCCGAGCGACTGGCAGGTGGACCGTCGCGACTGCAGCCCCCTGGAGAAACTCGACATGTCCTTTGTCGACATTATGGCGTCCAGCGACATCCTCATAGCGAAGCCAGGCTACGGTACCTTCGTCGAGGCCGCCTGTCACGGTCTGCCGGTTCTCTACGTGGCGCGCCAGGATTGGCCGGAG
>JASJBY010000349.1 GCA_030066245.1 Gammaproteobacteria bacterium | reverse complement strand
CGCTGCCACCCGAGCGCCGCAGCTGGCTTCCCGTGCTTCTGCCCCTGGTCGGGGTGCTGGCTGCAGTGACAGTGCACGAGACCCGCGTGGAACGGGCCGCCGTCTACACACCCTCGGACCTGGTCGGGGACCGTTCGCCCGGCACCGGGAACGTAACCCTGCAGGGAACAGTCGAATCCATCGGCACAGAGAGCACACCCAGCCGGTTTGTGCTCAGCGACGGCGAGAATGCCATAAGCGTCATTTTCAACGGCGAGCTGCCGCGTTTCTTCCGCACCGACTGGGGTGCCCGAATCGAAGGCCGCCTCGTAGACGACGGCGGGACGTTCGAGGCCGACACGGTGGCGGCGCTAAACGTCCGCGACCATCGGCGGTATGTCGTCGGCGCCTACTCCGTGGCGACCGCTGTGCTGCTTTTCAACCTGCTCGCGCCGTTCCGCCGCCATCGGCTAGAGAGGGCGGCCCTGGCTCGTCGGATCCGTCGGGAGGAAGCAGAGACATGACCCCCACACGCAAGAAACGGCTGATTCTGGCGTCGCTCATCGTTGGCGGCGTCACCCTGTCCGTCGCCTTCATGCTGATGGCCCTGCAGGAGAACCTCAACCACTTTTACAGTCCGACCCAGGTGGTGGCAGGCGAACCACCCGACGGCCGCCCTTTCAGACTGGGAGGCTTGGTGGAGGATGGCAGCATCTCCCGTGAGGACGACGGTCTGACGGTGCATTTCGTGGTCACCGACACCGCTGAGAAGGTCCCCGTGATATTCACCGGCATCCTCCCGGACTTGTTCCGTGAAGGTCAGGGGGTCATCGCGCAGGGAAAGCTGGAGCAAGGCACCGTGTTCCGAGCGGACGAGGTGCTCGCCAAGCATGACGAGAACTACATGCCGCCTGAGGTGGCGGATGCCATCAGCACGGCACAAGGCACCGGCGTGCCAATGACTCATCCAGGAGCAGGCATATGATCCCAGAGGTAGGCCACTTTGCCCTGATCCTTGCGCTCGGGGTCACCCTGGTTCAAGGGACGCTGCCGCTGGTCGGCGCCGCGCGCGGCATACCCGAGTGGACGGCCATCGCTGTTCCAGCGGCGCGCGCGCAGCTGCTCTTCGTCGTCATCGCTTACGGCTGCCTCACGTATGCGTTCATCACCAACGACTTCTCGGTCGCCTACGTGGCGCAGAACTCCAACACGGCGCAACCGCTGGTCTATCAGATATCCGGGGTGTGGGGTGCTCACGAAGGCTCCCTGCTGCTGTGGGCCCTGTTCCTCGCCGTCTGGACCGTGGCGGTAACCGTTTTCAGTCGGGTCCTCCCGGTCACCTACACGGCAAGAGTGGTGGCCGTGCTCGGGCTGGTCAGCGTCGGCTTCTACCTGTTCATGCTCGCCACCTCCAATCCTTTCGACCGATTGCTGCCGGCGCCGGCAGAGGGGCGAGAGCTGAATCCCCTGCTCCAGGATCCCGGCTTGGCGATCCATCCGCCCATGTTGTATCTGGGGTACGTGGGGCTTTCCGTGCCGTTTGCCTTTGCCATAGCGGCACTGCTGGACGGCCGTCTTGACGCAGCCTGGGTGCGCTGGACCCGACCGTGGACCGTTATCGCCTGGGTGTTCCTCACTCTGGGCATAGCGCTCGGCAGCTGGTGGGCGTATTACGAGCTCGGGTGGGGCGGCTGGTGGTTCTGGGATCCTGTCGAGAACGCTTCGTTCATGCCCTGGCTGGTTGCGACAGCACTCATTCACTCGCTGGCGGTGACCGAAAAGCGAGGCGCATTCAAGGCCTGGACAGTACTGCTATCCATTTTTGCCTTTTCCATGAGCCTGCTGGGAACCTTCCTGGTGCGCTCCGGGGTACTCGTGTCCGTGCATGCCTTCGCCACCGACCCTGCCCGAGGACTTTTCATTCTGATTTTCTTGGGCCTGGTGGTCGGCGGCTCGCTGATGCTGTACGCGTGGCGCGCGGGCACCGTAAGCGGCGGCGGCAGCTTCGAGCTGTTCTCCCGGGAAACCCTTCTTCTGGTGAACAACGTGCTTCTGGTGGGCGCCGCGGCGGCCATCCTTATCGGCACCCTATACCCGTTGTTCCTGGACGCGCTGAATCTGGGCAAGATTTCCGTGGGACCACCCTACTTCGACCCGGTTTTCATACTGCTGATGCTCCCCCTGATGCTGGCCATGGGCGTCGGCATCCTCGCCAGGTGGAGGAAAGACCGCCTGGAAGCGTACTGGCAAAGGTTCCCGTTACCAAAACACCTGTTAGCCGTCGTTATGCTGGCGCTACTGCTGGTGACAGCCTTGGTCATGCTGTGGCTTATGGTGCACATCGTCAAAATAGCGCCGCCCGCGCCGACGACTCTGATGGTGACCGTTGGCATGGCAATGGTCGCATGGATTACTTTCACCAGCCTCGTGGCGATCCTCGACAGGCTGAAAAAGAAAGCAAACCCCTGGAAAGCCGTGCTGGGGCTGCCTCGGGGCTTCTTCGGCATGACATTCGCTCACGTGGGCGTTGCCGTGTTCACCGTTGGCGTCACACTGACCACCGCTTACAGCGTGGAGAAGGATCTGCGCATGAGTCCAGGGGACGTGTTTCCCCTGGCCGACTACAGCTTCCGGTTCGAGGGGGTGGGCCCGGCACAAGGACCCAATTATCGCGCTCAGCGAGGCACCGTGCGCGTGTTCAGGGACGACAGCGAGGTAACCGTGCTTTACCCGGAGAAACGGTTCTACAGTTCCCAGCCCAACAACGCCATGACCGAGGCTGCGATAAACGCCGGCCTGACCCGGGACCTCTACGTTTCCCTCGGTGAGCCGATACCGGGAACTGCTGATTGGAGCGTCCGCCTATACCACAAGCCGTTCGTGCAATGGATTTGGCTGGGGTGCGTGTTCATGGGCATCGGCGGAATACTGGCCGCGACCGACCGGCGTTACCGGATGGCGTCAAAGGTCAAGCGAGACTCGGCAGCAGCCACTACAGGACCGGCACCCGCACTGGAGAGCAAGGCGTGACAGCCCGCTACCTGGTTCCCCTGGCGATTTTCGTTGTGCTGCTGGGCTTTCTGGCGGTCGGCCTGAAGCTCGACCCCCGGGAGGTCCCTTCGCCCCTGATAGACCGAAACGCCCCTGCCTTCGACCTCCCTAGCGTCAGGGATCCCGAGAGAACTGTCGGCCTGGCCGACCTGCGGCAGGAGCAGGTTTCCCTGTTTAACGTCTGGGCTAGCTGGTGCGTGTCATGCCGGCACGAGCACCCCCTGTTGGTGGAGTTGTCGCGCCGCAATGTGGTGCCCATCTACGGCCTCAACTACAAGGACACTCGCAGCGACGCTGTGCGCTGGCTGGACCGCCTCGGTGATCCCTACAGGGCAAGCGCCTTCGACGCCGACGGACGGGTCGGTATCGACTGGGGTGTTTACGGCGTTCCCGAAACGTTTGTCGTGGACCGCAAAGGCGTAATCCGGCATAAGCACACCGGCCCGATAAGCGTGAAGGATTGGGAGGACAAGCTGCTTCCCATCATCCGTCGGCTGCAGGCCGAGAAGGGGTAGGTTCCAGTGCGTGTGCTGCTCTCCATGATGCTGATGGCCTCCAGCCTCGCCCTGCAGGCGGGGGTCGTTGAGCCTCGGGGCTTCGATGACCCCGAGCGGGAAGCCCGTTATAAGCGGCTCATCGCCGAACTGCGTTGCCTTGTCTGCCAGAACCAGAATCTTGCAGACTCCGACGCCGACCTGGCGAAGGATCTGCGCAACCAGACTTATTCCATGATCGAGGCCGGCAAATCGGACGAAGAAATCTTCACTTTCATGGTCAACCGATACGGCGATTTTGTGCTTTACCGGCCGCCCGTCAAAACCACAACCTATCTGCTCTGGTTCGGTCCCCTGGTCCTGGTGGCTGTCGCAGGGGTGGCCCTGATACTACTGGTTCGGCGTCGCAATCTGCACAGGCCAGACACGCAGCTGTCGGAGCCGGAGCAGGAAAAGCTCCGAACCCTTTTGGCGGAGTCCGACCGGGACGCACGGCCATGATTCTCTTCTGGATTCTCGCAGCGGCCATGACGGTGGCAGCCGTCGCCCTGCTGCTGCCGCCCCTGCTTGGTCACAGCCGCAACCCCAGCGTCAGCAGAGATGCAGTCAACCTGGCCATCTTCAAGGAACGGGTAGCCGACCTGGAGCAGGACCTGGGAGACGCGAACCAGCGCCAGCAGGTGCGTCAAGAGATGGAAAGGGAGCTGCTGCAGGATGTGGGCGAGACGGAGGACACCGTCCCGCCGGCTCGCGCAGCAAACCGCATAGCCGCGGTCGCCGTGGTGTTGATCGTGCCCTTGGTGAGCGTTTTCGCCTACACCCAACTGGGCTCCCGGCAGGCTCTGCAGGGCACGGCACCGGCACTCGCCGCTGACCAGACCCTGCCCGCGGACCACCCGGCCATCGGCGGTGAGCAGGGCTCACCGTCCCTGGAGCAAATGGTCACAAATCTGGCGGAACGCCTGCAGAGAGACCCCGCCAATCTGGAGGGATGGACTATGCTGGGGCGCTCCTACATGGTGCTCGAGCGCTTTCCGGAGGCTCGCGACGCATTCGCCCGGGCCGTCTCCCTGGGTCCGGATGACCCGGAGCTGCTATCCCGATACGCCGAGGCGGCTGCCCTGGCGCAGGGGGGAGAGCTTCGGGGGTTACCGCTGCAGCTCGTCAACCAGCTGCTCCAGCTCGATTCGGACCACCCCAACGGCCTTTGGCTCGCTGGTCTGGCGGCGTATCAGGCGCAAGATTACCGCAAAGCCGTGGAGCGCTGGACGCAGCTCGCAGCGATGGTGGGGACCGGACCCAACTCGGATACCCTGGCGCAATACCTGGCCGAGGCCAGAAGTCGATTGGGAGAGACCCCGGCGGATGCCATTGCCGCTGGCAGCCCGAGCGGCACGGCGGAAACGGATGGCGCACCGCCGTTGTCCGACGAGCGGCCATCGTCTTCCACTCCATCGCTTTCTGTGCGGGTTTCTCTGGCGCCCGAGCTCGCCGACAGAGCATCGCCGGAGGATACGGTGTTCATTTTTGCGCGGGCCGCACAGGGCCCCCGCATGCCCTTGGCCATCGTCCAGCGTACCGTCGCTGAACTACCGGTCTCCGTGACCCTGGATGACAGCATGGCCATGACGCCCGCCATGAAGCTATCCAACTTCACCGAGGTCGTGGTTGGAGCCCGCGTGTCAAAGACGGGCAACGCCATGCCCCAAAGTGGGGATCTGGAGGGCTCGAGTCCGCCAACCCAGAGGG
>JASJBY010000040.1 GCA_030066245.1 Gammaproteobacteria bacterium | reverse complement strand
CTCTGGCAAAGCAGATTGGCCGATCGTCCGCAGAGGCATAGCTGTAGCTATGTCTCAAGGAGGATCGGTCAAGATGCAAAGCCAGAGTGGGCCAAGAACCGAATAGGACGGCTTGTTTATCAGGAAGATCGGCTCGGTGAAGCCAATGTGTTGAGTTTGCCAACATAATCTGCGCTCCGAGGTCCGCCTGGTGAGAAATCCGGGCTAGACCCCTCAACGCTCGTCTGCCGGGATCGCCGGTGGATCCCAGGCGTTCGCGGGGCGAGAATGGAGCCGTGCCTCGGAGAGCTTTTTCACGACGCGTAGCATGGCTGCATCACTTCGTCACCTGGCCGAAAAAGAGTTTCCTCTGCGTGATGGCGTGCACTACCTCAATCACGCGGCAGTCGCTCCCTGGCCTCGCCGGACCTCCGAGGCCGTCTGTCGCTTCGCCCGCGAGAATGCCGCCCAAGGTGCCCTGGACTACGCCGCCTGGCTGAGCGTAGAGGCGCAACTGCGGACGCAGCTCAGAGAGCTGCTGAACGCGCCGTCGGCTGAAGACATCGCCCTGCTCAAAAACACGTCCGAGGCTCTGTCTGTCGTGGCTCACGGTCTCGACTGGCACGCCGGGGACAACGTGGTCATCAGCGACCAGGAATTTCCTTCCAACCGCATTGTGTGGGAATCCCTATCGACTTATGGCGTCGAGGTGAGAAAGGTTGCCCTGTCCGGGGCTGCAACGCCTGAGGAAACGATGATTGGAGCCTGCGATCATCGCACACGCCTGCTCGCCATCAGTTCCGTGCAGTACGCCACCGGACTGAGGAGCGATCTTGAACGGCTCGGCAGACACTGTCAGGAGCGCTCCATCCTGTTCTGTGTCGACGCCATCCAGAGCCTCGGTGCCATCCCCATGGACGTGCAGGCCAGTTGCGCCGACTTCGTCATGGCCGACGGCCACAAGTGGCTGCTTGGGCCCGAGGGCCTGGCGGTCTTCTACTGTCGAGCTGCCTTGCGCGATCAGCTCACCCTGCATCAGTACGGGTGGCATATGGTGGAAGAGTGCGGCGACTATGACCGCAGCGACTGGACAACCGCCTGCTCCGCGAGACGCTTCGAGTGCGGCAGCCCCAACATGGTTGCCGTGCATGCCCTCAATGCCAGCCTTACTCTGTTGCTGGAAACAGGACTGCAGACAATATCAAGTCAAGTTCTGAAGAATACTCAGTATCTCATTGATAAATTGGATGACATTCCAGGAATGAAATTGGTATCGCCACGCCGTGACGAGCAGCGCGCCGGCATCGTGAGCTTTCGCGTGACAGACCTGGACACGGCCGGCCTGTATCGGCACCTGAGTCGCCGGGGGGTCGTCTGTGCGCTACGTTCGAATGCGCTGCGTTTATCGCCCCATTTCTACACCAGCCGGCAAACCATGGATGCCGCAGTCGAGCTGGTGCAGTCATACGTGAGCGCTTCCTAACGCCCCGCTGCTCGAAGCTCGCGAAACATCAGTGAGGGAATGGGCTCGAGAGCGCCTTGGAAACGACGCCAACAGCCTCACGGCATCCGCTCGGCGAGAGAAAAAAGCCGGAAGAAATTACTCGTGGTGGCCTCGGCGATGGTCTCGAGCGCTGCGCCCCTCAGCTCGGCGATGTGCTCCGCGACGAAACGCACGTAAGCCGGCTCGTTGGGTCGGCCGCGGTGCGGTACCGGGGCCAGCCAGGGTGCATCCGTCTCCACCAGCATCCATTCAAGGGGCAGACGGCGGGCCACGTCCTTCAGCACCCGGGCGTTCTGAAAGGTGACAATGCCCGAGAATGAGATCAGGAAGTTCAAATCCATGGCGCGCTGGGCCATGTCCCAATCCTCGGCGAAGCAGTGCATGACGCCGCCGACCTGGTCGGCGCCCTCCGCGGCGAGGATTTTCAGCACATCCTCCTTGGCATCCCGGGCATGAATGATCAGGGGCCGGCGCACCGCCTTGGCAGCGGCAATATGCCGCCTGAAACGCTGACGCTGCCATTCCAGATCGCCCTGGCTGCGATAGTAATCCAGGCCGGTTTCGCCGATAGCAACGACACTGGAATGCTCGGCCAGCTCGCAAAGCGCATCGACCTCTACCTCCTCTGTCAGCGTCTCATTGGGATGAATTCCGAGGGACGCGAAGATGCGTTCATCTCCTTCGGCCAGGCCCCTGACTCTTGGAAAATGCTTGAGGTTGACGGCGACGCAGAGCATGTAACCCACGCCGTGCTGGCGTGCGTTCACCATGACGGCGTTCAGGTCGCCGCCGCTGGCTTTCAGGTTGAGGAGGTCGAGATGGCAGTGAGAATCGACGAGCGGCGATGCCATTACATGGTGTGAGTCTGGCGCTCGGACTTGAGCGCCGCCGCCAGGTGGGTCTCAATCTTGCCGCGCGTGGCGCCGTTATCGAGCTCGCTGAACTGTACCCCTATGCCAGCGGTTCGCTGCGCCTGCGCACCTTTCGGCGTCACCCACACAATGCGACCAGCGACGGGCAGCTTCTCTTTTTCGTCCATCAGCGTGAGGAGCATGAAGACCTCGTCGCCGAGCCTGTAGTTCTTGGTCGTGGGAATAAAGAGTCCGCCGTTCTTGATGAAGGGCATATACGCCGCGTAGAGCGCGCTTTTGTCCTTGATGGTCAGGGAGAGAATACCTTGCTTTGCACCAGTCATGACGGCGTTCTCCTGTAAACCGCGTCCTCGACCAACCCGCAGCGGCGCGCGTCCTTCATACCGGATCCGCCCAAGTCATGGCCAGCTCCTCCAGCATCAACTGGGCGTTGAGGTTCAGGTTGCGTTCCACCGCGCGTCGAATGTCCAGACACTTGTCAAGCAGTTGAAATAATAGCCTAGATTCCAGGCGCCGCGACAAGGCGCCCAGATCCTCGGCCACGTCCAGATTCACCATCTCCGGCGGCTCGGGCGCGAACTTCAGGCGGACCAGATCAGTCACCAGGCCGTGGCTGCAGGCAACGGCATCGCCAAGCCCGATCCGCAGCCATTCCTCCGCAACCGCGGTAGGCTCCGCATGCCCTGACACCAGTCCCTTGACCTGCGCCAACACTTTGTTGCGCCTGTCTATGGCGTCCGCTTCGGCCAGCTTCAATGCCCTCAGGGGAGAACCGCTGGCCAGGCGCAGCAAGGTCTCCGCATCTTTGCCTACCTGCGCCTGCAACCAAGCCCCGGCTATGGGCACCGCCGGGGTGCCGAAAACCAGACTCTGGCAACGACTGCGCACCGTGGCGGGCAACAGCGCCGGAGAATGGCTCACCAGTATCAGCAGCGTATCGGCCGGCGGTTCCTCCAGGGTCTTGAGCAGGGCATTCGCGGCGCTGCGATTCAGACGCTCCGCCGGCGCGACCACCGCCACTTTGCGCAGGCTCTTGCCCCGGGTGAGAACGGCAAAGTGGTTCAGGTCGCGAACCTGAGAGATCACGATGTCCTTACCTGCCTCCTCCGGCTCCAGGAGAAGGAAATCCGGGTGGGCACCCGCCTGAAACAGGTGGCAGGAGCGACAACTGCCGCAGGCGGCGTTATCCGCGCTCGGTTGCTCACAGAGCAGGCTCGCCGCGAGCACCTCGGCGAATGCGCGCTTCCCCAATCCCTCCCGACCCTGCAAGAGCAGCCCGTGGGGCACATGGTCCTGCGCCCGTTGCGCGGATACCAGGTCCCATACCTCGCTATGCCAGGGCAGCAGGCCGCTCACCGCAGTCGGCACCCGACTAGCCTGGCGCGCCATGACTGCCAGCGCCCGCGCCCTCCCGATCCCCGACCGGCTTGGAGTCTGCAAGCGCTCAGGGCGTCTTCTCCCCGGGACCTGTCGGTGCACCCGCCAGCATTCCCGGACTTAATAACCGCCATGGCGTGTCGTGAAAACATGCTCAGTTCTTGCGCCGGCGCTTGAGCTGGTACTGGGCCACGGCCCTCTGATGCTCGGCGAGCGTGGCCGAAAACTGGTGGCTGCCGTCGCCCTTGGCCACAAAATAAAGATCATCACCAATCTCCGGATGCAGGGCGGCGAGGATCGAATCGGCACCGGGCATGGCGATGGGAGTAGGCGGAAGCCCTTTGTGGACGTAGGTGTTGTAGGGCGTATCCCGCTTCAAATCGCGGCGCCTGATGTTGCCGTCGAAGCTCTCGCCCAGCCCGTAAATTACGGTTGGGTCTGTCTGCAGGCGCATCCGCTTCTGGAGCCGCCTGACGAAAACCCCCGCGATGCGTTGCCGCTCCTCCGGACGGGCCGTCTCCTTCTCCACGATGGATGCCATGATAAGCGCGTCATAGGGCTTGCCGTAGGGCAGGCTGCCATCACGCCGCTCCCACTCGGCAATGAGCAGCGCCTGCATGTCACCGTAGGCACGCCGAAGAATATCCACATCGGAAGTCCCGTCTGGGAAATTATAAGTCTCGGGCAGAAACCGGCCTTCCGGGTGGAGATCCGGATAGCCGACCGCCGTCATGATCTCCCTGTCGGACGCGCCTTCCAGCGTTTGCACCAGCTCGGGGTGACGCCGCAGAGCGTGCATCATTTGCCTGAACGTCCAACCCTCGACCAGAGTAATGTTGTGCTGCAGCACTTTGCCCTGGACGAAGAGGTCCATCAGCTCCTCAGCCGTGGTCCCGGGCGATAGGTGATAGCCGCCGGCCTGCATGCGCCCCGCCTTGCCGGTCCAACGGGCAGTCCACATCAGGTAGCGAGGCTTCTGAAGAACGCCGCGCTCTGCCAGGTCGTTGACGACCGAACGGAAGCTGGCGCCGCGATTGACGGTGTACCGGATCCCATCGTCGCCGACCTTCAATTCCTGCTGCAGGGCATCACCCCACTCCATGAGCACCCAGCCGGCGCCGATGCTGCCCGCCAGAACAAGAATACCCAGTAGTTTAAAACCTAGATCGCGCACCCGCTTATCGGTCCTCGATCACAGTGGATCCCGGACAGCCGCGTGCCGAGACCACGGAAACGCGCCTGCCTGGATGGCACGAAGGTCCTCGGGCGACTGCCCTGGAGTCGCTCCCACCCCTACATTTCGACTGTGTCACTCCTGAGCGGCAATGCAGCCTTGGGCCAGAAGCCTTTGGCGCAGCCGCAGAGCCAGCGGGCCGACGCGGTAAGCTTGCCCGTCCAGGCCCTTTATCGGCCAGACACCGAAGAGACTGTTGCAGAGGAAAAGCTCCTCGGCACGTCGCAGATCCTCCAAGCTCACGGACGCCACCCTGACGCTCATGTCCAGGGCTGGCGCTTCCGCCAGCACCAGACCGCGCATGATACCGGCGACGCCGGCGTCCGCAAGATCCGGCGTTACCAGTTGGCCGTCCATCACCAGGAACAGGTTGCTCATGGTGCCCTCAACGACTCGATCTGCCGCGTCCAGCATCAACCCCTCGGCGTAATGATGACTGTCCCATTCACTGCGCGCCAGAACCTGCTCAAGGCGGTTGAGATGTTTGATGCCGGCGAGGCGGGGATTGGCCGACAGGCGAGTCTGACAGACGGTCACCAGCACCCCCTCCCGAGCGCGTGACCCGGGAAAGGCCGGCCAGGGGTAGGTGGTCAGGATGCGGGTGGGATTGACAACTTCCGGAATGCGATAACCCCGCCCGTTCGCCCCGCGAGTGACGATGATCTTGAGCACGCCCAGCGTCAGTCCAGCACAGACGCGAGTTGCTTCGGCCCGAAGCAGCGCTTCCGCTGGACACGGGATCCGGAGTCGTTGGCAGCCGTTGCGCAGCCTGCTGATATGCGGCTCCCAGGCAATCGGCAGACCATCCGCTACGGCCAAAGTCTCGAACAGACCGTCGCCATAGCTGAGTCCTCGGTCCTGGACCGAAACAGCGTCAGCCTCTATGCCGTTGACCAGTGTCATCCACGCCTCCCGTGGTTGCGAAGTCTGCCTGCCTGCGTCGGGCTCCACAAGCGCCGCGGTACGGACCGCGCCAGCAGGTCCCAGGAGTGGCACCGACGTGGTTCCGGCTCGCCGCTGGCCGGCTGGCCGCTTGAAAGTGAGGACTGCGTCACGTTCCGACTCGGATGGCGGCAGACTTGCCTGACTGGAGGCGGGGCTTCATGGCACACTGAACGAGTCCACGGAAACACCACACCACTGGTAAATACTCATGCGTTATCATCTGTCTGCATTGCTAGCCATGTCGAGCGCAGTCTTTGCCGCCGATGTGGACGTGCGGGTCACCTCCACTGCCCAGGACACGCCCGTGGCCGACGCGGCGGTGTGCCTCGGGACGCCGGCCGTCCCCAGTCAGTTCGGTGCAAGCCGGACTGACTCAGAGGGGCGCGTCTCCTTCCAGAACGTCCCGGAAACGCCCCTGCTCCTGACGGTATCCAAGACCCAGCACAAGAGCGAACGTAGAGTACTCTTGGCGAGCCAAAACGACAGGCTCGTCACGGTCGGACTCAGACGCGGAGGCGGCGGACCGAACTGTTCGGCGCCGTTGGAAGAAGGTCTGGCGGGTATGGGGACCGGGCTACAGGTCGAGGGCTGCAGGATAAATCGAGGGGCCGCAGAGACATCCTCGCGTACCGTGACCCTGGAGTGTGCGGCCCAGGGAACACCGACACACTACCGGGCCAGTGAACGGCGGGACTTTCGGAACACGAAGTGGCAACCTTACGAGGCGCTGGTACGCTTCAAGCTGAGTCCCGGCGAAGGCAACAAGACGGTCTACTTCCAGACGCGCCGCGCAAGCGAATCCTCCGGCGCCAGTCTGCAAATGGTGTCGAACACCGCCAGCGATTCCATCCGTCTCAGGTCCCCTTGAAATCGCGGCCAATAGCGGACCCGAGCAAGGAGAAAATTGCCGGCTGCAAGCGCTTGTCGGCCATCCGGCCGTCAGAAGAAGGCTATGCGGCGTTACGACGCCGCCGATTCGGGTCCCGGCACGGGGCCTTCGTGGGCATTAACGATTGCCGTCTTCCCCGCCTGGGCCTCGCCGGCCGGGCGGCTCAGCATCGCCACGTATCCGGATGTCGCTCCCGCTTCGTTCCTAACCGCACTGAAGGTACAAATCACGGTAATCAGCTCGCCATCCTTGCGGTGTATCGCGACCTCACCCCGCCAGTCTACCCGGCTTCCTACGGACGCCCCGATCAGTTTGGCGAACTCGGCCTGGCTTTCGTCGGCAAGCAGCACCCAAACGTTCTGACCCAGGGTTTCCTGGCCACGGTAGCCCGTGAAGCTCGTGAACGCTCCGTTCACTGCCACGACCAAGCCTTCCGTATTGGCCAGCATGATGCCGTCACTCGCGTTCTCGAAGACTTTCGCCGCCGAGCGCAGGCTGGCGGTGAGCTCGTGTCGGTCGTTGTCAGCACCGCTCAGTAGCCAGAGGGGGATGACCAGAGAGAGCGCAACCAGAGCCGTCGATATACCCACGTTCTCAAGTTTCTGGGAGACCGCTTCCGGCTCGCCCGCGAGGACAGACTCTTTGAGCTGGAACTCCCACACCGTCGCGAGCAGCGCGGCTGTCACGAGAATGAGCACAAAAACCGCTGCCGTTGGTCCTCGCACCGCCACCTCCTGGCCGTTACCAGCCTATGTGCCGGGTTTCGGGTTCCCTCAACCCCCCGTGAGTCCCGCTGAAGTCCCTAAATGCCGAGCGAAAGCACGAGCAACGCGAAAACAGGGGTCAGGAGTCCCAGGGCGAGGAAAGGCCGGCGTTGGGACCTTCGAGAGATATCATCCACTACACGCGCCAAGGAACCCGCATCTCTTTGTTCGACTGGTTGGCTCCACATCATGTTCCTCCTCGTCCGGGACTTCTGTTGGTTTTTTGTCTCCTTATGCAATTTTCGTGCTTGGTGTGCAAATTTAAAGACTTAGATCTCTTATCCGGCTGCCCGGTCGCTGAAGCGTAAAGAATTCCGACACTCCTTGTCAGAAGCGGAGGCCCGATGCTATCGAGACTCCTTCCTCCTGCGGGCAGGGAACCGGATACACCGTCGAGACTCGCATCGGAACGCAGCGTCCAGCGATCAGTCCGGAACGTCTGACGAATGGGGCGGTATTACGGAGCGGAGCCCCGCTCGGGGCTGGTCGTCGCTCATGGGTAAGGCTCCTAAAGACACGATCTGAAAAGGAAGTCAGGGCGTCCGAGACCGGCGCTTTATGCTCAGCCCCCTCCGAACCCGCCGGAGGCTCCACCGCCCCGGGAGCCGCGCTGGCTCGGCCCGGACGGATTCATGGGGGGCCGCATCTGCTGGGGTGCCCAGGGCTGTTGAACCTGGCGCCGCTGTTCCTCCGTGAGCAGCTCTTCAGCGCGAGCGCGGGCACGGCTCTCCGCCTGCGCAATCTGGCGCTGGAGGTCGGCGATGGCCTGGAGCAGACGCCTTTGCTCATCACCGATGGCGCGCAGCTTCTCGTTGTGTTTGGCAACCTCGCCCAACAGATCGCCTTTTGTGTCTCCTAGCTCCTGCCCGATGACATCGAGCCTGGTACGCTGCCGATCGGACAGATCAAGATTTCGAATCGGACTCAGGGCGTCACCGCCCATCATGCCGGGGAATCCCATAGCACCAGGTCCGCCCATTCCGGGTTGTAGGCCCCCGGGAAACATGCCGAACGGCCTGGGTCTCATGCCGAAGCCTCCGGGCGGTTGACCAGCAGCCTCGTCGGAAGCCCAGGGATCCGGAAACTGGCCGGGCATGGGAAATCCGCCGGGTGCCCCGCCTCCAGGCCCCATGCCGAAACCCGACGGACCCTGTCCCGTGGCGGTTCCCCAGGGATCCTGGCCTGCCCCGGGCCCGGGAAAGCCGGCGGCTCCGGGGCCAAAGCCGAAACCGCCTGGGGGCTGCCCTGCGCCCATGTCCGAGAACCAGGGGTCCTGATACGGCCCGGGCATGGGAAACCCGCCGGGTCCACTGCCTGCTGGTCCCATGCCGAAGCCCGCAGGAGATTGTCCCAGGCCTCTGTCCGAGGCCCAGGGATCCTGGAATCCGCCCGGCATGGGAAATGTGCCCTGCGCCGGTCCGCTCGCCGCACCGCCCGCGCCCGGACGCCGTCGCGCCCCGTAACCGGATGGCGGACCAGCGGGACCGGCACCGGCTGATCCGGCCCAGGGCTGGCCACCGCCCCCCGGCATCGGCAACTCGCCAGGCAAGGGCGCTGCGCGCCCGCCGGCTACGCCAGGACCAGAGCCGGTGCCAAACCCGGAAGGTGCCTGTCCAGCGCCACTGCCGAACGCCCACGGATCCCGGGAGGGTGAGGGCCTGGAAAAATCGGGACGTGCCGGGCTGGGCGTAGCGCCGGTATTCGTCGGAGAAGCGCCCTGCCCCATCCCGAAGCCACCTGGATCAGCATCCCCGTCGGAACCCCAGGGATTCGGAAAGGCAGGCGCCGGAACCCCGGCCCGAGCTGCCCCCGTTGGGGTGTCGGGCGGAGTGGCTGACGGTAGCCCGGAAGTTGGTGCCAAAGCTCCAGATGCGCTTTCCTCGGACGACCAGGGATCCATGTATGGCATCGGTGGGCTGCCGCCAACGCCGCGTTCCTGTGCGAGCGCCATCGGCACCGTGCCAGCCGCGACCCCGGCGCCCATGGCGGCCAGGAAAAAGGCAGAAGTCATCCTCTTTTCCATGTGACGTAGTCCTCGGAAGCTTTGACCACCCTGACGGCAGGCCGCCGGACCCGATCCCGAACAACGAACTCCAGTGTAATGCGGAAAGTGCACCAGGTGCACGCCGGATCGGGTGCCTTGGAGCAGTCGGGCGGGACAGAGAGACCAGCGGCGGGGCTAGCCCGCTCGCTGGCTGGCCAGCAGGCCGAGCCCCAGCAGGCCCGAGCCGAGCAGCAGAACAGACGGCGGAATTGGGATGAACTGGACGTTGACCGTACCCACGTCTATCGCCCTGAGGACGTCACGGTTCAGGTCGAACAGCGCCGCGAACCCGAATGCCGCGGCGTTCGTGAAAGATTAAGATGTCGTCGCTGTCGATGTCGAAAATGGGCACGCAACAGGGGAAGATGAACGGCCTTCCCTCATCTACGCCAAAAGCCTGCCCGAACAAGCGCCCACCCGCGTCGTTCCCGATGATGGTGAAGTTGCGGATGAACAGCTCGATATCCGGCTGGGTACTGAACTTGAGGCCGGAGTCTTGATGGTCCAGGAGAAGAGCGTCTCGTCCAGCGAATCCACCCGTGATTGGAAACTCTGCAGCGGGCGGCGGGCCGGACACGGACGTCTGGCCGATGGGGTCGACATCGACACCCCCGTCCGAGAGGACATCCGCAAAGTCTTCCGAGAACGTGATTGTGGTGGTGCCCTCGGGCAGCGGCGTGACGGCCACCGCATGCAGCTCGACCGGCCGGAGGACGCAGAGGAACGAGAATAGCCAGAGGACCCGCCAAGCTCCCATGTGCGCTGGTCCGTTCATCAAGCTACTCCGCGGGCAGGAACGCCATCAGCTGCATAATAACCACTCGCAGCCTCATCCTTGTGACTCGTCTGTGACTCGTGGTGTGCTCGCGCGCGGTGAGACGCTGATGCCCGCGAGGCTACCTCGGACCATAGGAAAAAGGCTATCAGCCCCCGGATTGGGTCGTCAATCACGGCATGCGGAAACCACGGGATTCGGCGCGCCGCCAGCCGATTACCGCACCCCGATGTTCGCCACCGATAGAGCCGACCATGACCTGGCCAGAGCCAGCGCAGGTGTCAGGCGAGCGCCCGCAGCTGCCTTGTTCAGGATGAGGAAAGTCCGTAGACTGCTGCCACGCAAAACCTGACTCGATCTGCCTTGGTAGCTCAGCTGGATAGAGCGTCCCCCTCCTAAGGGGAAGGTCAGAGGTTCGAATCCTCTCCAGGGCGCTAGACATTTCAGGCGGTTACATCACTTCCTCGTGACGGCACTCGGGAGAACGTGACCGGATCGTGACCCGCAAGCCTCCAGGCGCTTTACGGCTGGCACCGTCAACTTAACGGCAGCAGGCTGAAGTAGACTGAAAGGCGTGATTCGGTCCCCGTGCTTCAGGCGCACGTGATCTGCCGCCATCCTGTGAACGCTCTCGCCCGAAACAGCCGATGGTTGGCGGCGCGGAGTAGGTGGCGGCCGTAGCGAAAGAGATTGTTCACTCGCGCGTGAAGCGATAGGAATCGTTGCGCCTGGTGGCGCGATTTGAAGCGACGCATCTGGCGTTCTTGCTGCCGCGTCGGTTGGTGGGAGAGTTCCACTCGATTGTTCGCCTATCGAGTCGTATCGTGCGGCGTTCCGGACAGGAGCTCTCAGGCGGCGACACGGTAGCTGCCGAGCTTGTCTGAGAAAAGGCGCCGTGGCGCTTCGCCCTGTCCTTTCAGGACCTTGTGAAAGAAGCGCTTGGCAGCCTTGGCATCCCGCCGACGCTGCACCAGAATATCGAGGACGGAGCCGTCCTGGTCGACGGCCCGCCAGAGATAGTGGATCTGTCCCTGGATAGTGAGGAACACCTCGTCGGCGTACCAGTGATCACCGAGTTGACCTTCCCGGCGCTTCAGGCTTCGCTGATAGCGAGGGCCGAACTTCAGGCACCAACGGCGGATCGACTCATAGGACACGATGATACCGCGCTCTGCCAACAACTCCTTGACGTCACGAAAGCTCAGAGCGAACCGGTGATAAGCCCAGACCGAATAGCTGATGATCTCCGGCGGAAAACGGTGACGGCGATAGCGAGCTTTGTGCTTGTTCATGGGCTGAGTGTGCCGGAACACCCCTCAATGTGACAAGGCCCAACGGTAATTGGTCACAGTTCCCCGATGACAAACTTCGCAGAGCCCCTGCCGAATGTCGGCGACAGTGAACTTGGGGACGACCACACCTTACCGAGAGCCACTTCTAATCAGCCAGAGATGCGTGGAGCGCTTGTCCTTAGCTGAAGGAGAACCGCAGGAGGGAAAGGCGATGAAGTTATTGCCCTTAGTCAAGCTTGTCACGCTTCTCGTGACTCTGTGTCCGGCCGCAATGGCGCAGCACCCTGCTTTGGAGAGCTCATATCTGCGGATCGGCGTGGTGTATAACAGCACGACAACGGGACAGCTACATTTCCAGGCGATTCAGGACGCACTGCGGGACCATGCTATTGGGAAACGCGCAGAAATCGTCGAGATCCCGTACACAGAGCTGGGACAAACTCAGGCGCCGGGCACGGAGACGGCGCTGAAGAACCACGACGATGCAAACAAGCTCCGAATCGCCATCGTCCTCATTCCGTATGTGAACGAACTCCAGGGCGAGGAAAGACTACTCGCAGTGCTCAAGAATCGGCAGGTGGATCTGGTTCTGGGGCCAACTGACAGTGGCGTCTACGTTCGAGTCGTCGAGCAGAAGGAGAAGGTAGGAGAGAATATCGTTCCCGTCATCTCGTCGCTAGTGGTTGCCGGCGAACCCAACGAAGCCGACGGCTGGTTTTTCCGGACGAACGCAGACATCGCCCGCCGGACTGGTGCGATCTATGACTATTTGAACAAACGTTGGGTCAACTCGATTGCCGTGATGTATGCCGAGAGCGAATTCGGTCGTCGTGCCGAACGTGCATTTCGGCGAGAGCTGACCGGAATCCAGGCTGATAACTACTTACCCTTGCCATACCAAGGGGACGATTTCCGCCCTGCGCTTCGGCGTATCCTCGACAAGCGACCGGCGGCGGTTGGTCTGTTCGGACCGGCTGAGGACATGGTGACGATCTTCCGGGACTTACGCTCGATGAACGCGGCGAGCACGCTCTATCGGCCGATCTCGTTCGCTGTCATAGATATTCGGAGGCGAACGCCTGGTCTTGACGATTTCTACTTCGTCTCGGTGATGCGCCCGGAGGAGTCTTCGAACAATGGCCCGGAGGAGAACGAATACGGGGACGTTTATGGGCTGAGTTACGACACGACGACTCTTGTCCTTAACGAGATAAAGAACGCTGGTCTCGATAGGCCATTCGAGAAGCGAGGCTTTAGAGACAGGTTTGCGAACGTCTTGAGTGGCGCGGTGGGGACACCAGGGCCGAAGACCGGGATGCGTTTCTCGAACATGGCCAACAGCGGTGAGCTTCATGTCTATCGCGTCGACGGTGACAAGGTCGTTGTGGAATCCGAAGATGTCGTTGGCATGTTCGAGAAGCTCCGCTGGAAGCAGCAGCTCATGGTCGATCGATTCGGGATGCTGCCTCTGGCGGTGCTGGCAACGATTTTCTTGACTGTGTTCGGCGCATCAGTCAACGATCTCTACCGCTGGTATGGCGGGAGTTTCAAGCAGCTTCTGCTGGGTCCTCCGCATAAGTACAGTTACGGACGGCGTCTGATATCGAAGCACTTCCTGGCGCTGGTTCTTATACAGTTCTCGATTGCAGTGCTGCTGTATGCGTTCCTGTCGGAAACTGGCAGGATACGATACGACAGTATCCTTAATGCGTTTGTCATCGCGCTAGCGCCTTCCCCACTGCTTCGGGCCAGCTTCGCAAACATCGGAGGCACGAACATTGGGTTTGCGGACCAATATGATCGCATTCTAAAGTATCTAACCAAGAGGCTGCTCGCCGTCAAATATGGGGATAAGATTGAAGACGCTAAACTCGTGCTCGCTTACTACAATTCACACAGCTTCCTCAAGCGCACGGTAACGGATATCTACTTGGCTATCCCGAACAAGGAAGAGGGAGCGCGTTTGCGGGCGGAGATGGAAGTCGAGCAAGAGCAGTATACAGAACAGATCGATAGGCGAAAGGCGTTAGCACAGCGCCTGGTGGAGATGCGGACCTGGGAAGAACTTCACAGGCTTCGCGCCGTCCCGGAGTCGATGAAGGATCTGAGTAATATCCAGAGCCCAGAGGCCGTGATTACCGACTGCGTATATCACTGTTTCGGGGATAAGAACCGGGAGGATATTCTTGAGACGGTGGTACAGGATCAGTTGAAGCGCGCAAGCGATCCGGTCATCGCGCATTACAAGACCAAAATAAGAGAGACCGAGAACGGGACAGACACGCTTCGTGACAAGGTGTTTGTGAAACTCCAGTTTCTGGTGATGACGTTCGGGTTCCTCAAAAAAAGGCTCATTGAGGAAGGGCTGCATCCCAGGGAAGACAAAGAGGCCAGCACAGCAGAAAAATCCGAGGACAACTAGTGTACTGGAGTGCAGCGCAGGCACCTGAGGAACACAGC
>JASJBY010000348.1 GCA_030066245.1 Gammaproteobacteria bacterium | reverse complement strand
GCAACCGATATGCACCAGCGCCCGGCCGGCGCCTCGGCAGAACCGGGCGCCTCCTCGGTGATCCGTAATGACCAGACATCCACCTGCTCCGCCCGCCTGACCGGGATCTCCACGGCCCAGGAAGGCTTGGCACCTTCCTCGGCCGACAGGCTGTTCAGCTGGTGGAGCTGGACGCGCGCGATGGCCCCTTCAAGCTGGCTCTGGAGCTCGCCGGCAACCTTGGCGGGCGTGTTCAGCAGGGCAAGGCTGGCACTGAGAAACTGCCGGGGCTGCGGCTGCCCGGGGGTCGACGAAGCAGTCGCTGCGTTGACCGACCCGCCGACCCGGACGGGCGCAGGCTGCGACGCCGGAGATTTCTGCATGTCGTTTACCGCGCCGCCGGCCGCAGTGGCACCCGGTGTGCCCCGGGTCCCCAATGCGCTCGGCCGGGCGGGCACGTCCGGCACGCGGGACTTGGTTGGAGGCGGCTGCGTGAATTCCCGGTCCAGGAAACCGACGAAGCGCAACAGACCACCCTTGAAGTCCTGGTTCGGAAACTGCGCGGCGCCGCCGAGCGCGCGAGCCACCCGGGACTCGAAGAAGGTCCCCGCGTTGTCGATGGCACGACGCAAGCCGTCGCGTGAAGTCAGCGTCTGCGGCTCGGGGAGGTCGCGCACGAGGGTTCGAGCAAACTTCGCCCACGCGGGCGCGGATTCATGTCGAACCTGTTCCGGCGCTCTTGCCAGCAGGAGCAGGTTGGCCAGCAGCGGTGGCAACGGGGTCTGCCGTGGCAGAGCGGCCCGCAGGGCGCGGGTCTGCACCTCGCTCGACTGGGCTTGCTGGTCGACGACCCGCAACAACGTGGTCTCACCGCGCTGTTCCACCCGCAACGTGAGCTTCTGGCCGGGCCGGAGCGGCGTGTTCGTCTCCGCCTCCATACGACTGCCCCCGATCAGAAGCGTCACCCGTTGGGGCTGCACCGGGGCGACCACCGTTGCCTGCAGCAGCTGGCCAACGCTCCAGGCTTCGACCATGGGTCTTGCCGCAGTCGGGGATTGCAGGGTCAGGCCTGGTAACGATGGAGTGGTGATTTGCATAGGGCAGGATCACCAGGGGGCTATGGCGGCCCGCTATTCTGGTTATTCCAGTTAGCGGCAGGAAAACCGCCGGGCTGAAGGTGCGAGCCGCATGAGCAAGCTTTGGTACGTCAGGCGTCACCAGCAGGTCAAGGGGCCGTTTCCCGAGGCGCAGATTTCACGTCTGGCAATGCTTGGGCGGATCAGGCCGACTGACATGCTCAGTGCTGATCGGGAAGCCTGGGCACCCCTTTCGGAAATCCCGGACCTCATTCCCGAGGCTGTCCGGAACGGTGCCGACGAGGAGACGCTGAAAGCCTTGCGAGGCCACGAGGACGAGAGAGGCCTTGGCGACCGGCGAAGCCATCCGAACCCGACGGCACCCGGGGCTATGGATGCGCGGACGGGAAAAGACCGGCGCGCCCCTGAGGACGCAGAGACGCTGACCCGGCGTGCCGCCAAGACGCGTCTTCTCCAGGAGAAGCGCCGCCGCCGGGAGAACTATCTGCCGCGCTGGCTGGGTACTGCGCTGGCTCTGGTGGTCGTCCTGGGGCTGGCCTTGTCGCTGGTGCCGCCACCTGACTCTGACACTCCGGCCTGTGATGCACCACCAGGGCCCTCCGTGAACTGGAGCAACTGTCGCCTGGAGAATCTGACGGTTGTCCGAAAGGACCTGTCGGCGGCCCGGATCACCAACGCCAAGCTGCGTCAAGCTAACCTTCTCGGCAGCCGGCTGGTGGGCGCCGACCTCGCGTATACCGATCTGGCGAAGGCGAACCTGAGCTACGCGGACCTGAGCGGGGCAAATCTCAAGGGCACCAACCTGATGGGAGCAGACCTCGCCAATGCCAATCTGAGTGGCGCCGATCTCAGTTTTGCGGACTTGAGCCAGGCGGTGCTTGGAGGTGCTGTGCTCAGCGGTGCACAGCTCGGAAACGCCGTTTGGTTGGATGGCCGGAGCTGTGTCGCCGGCTCGATTGGACAATGTCTGCTGCGTCAGGGCGCGCCTTGAGCAGATCAGCCACACGGGCCTTATCCGGCGGACCGGGGAGCCTGGGAATGCGCTCTTGAGGAGCATGGCAGCAAACAACGCCGGCGCCCGGCAGGCCGCCATGACCGGAACAATCCGACGCGGGCTCCCTTCGCTTAACGGGAAGGTTCTCTGGGTATGCTCTCGGCCGTGTAGCGCCAGGCCCGCAGGGGTTCGCCAACGTCTCCGGGGGCAATTCCCGCCTTGAGCTTCAGGTGAGCCAGGAATTCTGCTGGTTCCGGGAGCGATTCCCAGACGGCGGGCAGGAACGTGGCGCGCCTTTCGCCGCGAGCGATAATGAGTCCGTCGGTGCCGGGCCGAAGCTGGCGCAGCAGGTCTGCTTCGTCTTCGAACTGGAGCGCCTCGTTTGGGGTCAGAATGGAAACGTGAATTTCCAGCGTGGAAAACTCGTTCGCCGCAAGCGGGGCGAATCGCGGGTCCCGGAAGGCCGCCGCGAAGGCGTGATCCGCCACGTCCTGCACCAGCGCAAGCCTGGCCTCCAGTGAGCCGATACAGCCGCGGAGGCGACCCTCCCTGTTCAGGGTGACAAAGCTTGCCCGCACTTCTCGCAGGGCCTGCACATAATCGGATGGACGCACAGCGAGAGGCTTGCCCGATTCCAGTCCGGCGGCGATTGATTCGCGGGCCACTTTGAGCAACGTCTCGGCCTGCGCCGCGCTGAGGGGCTCAAGCGACTGCATAGGCCCCGTAACCGACAACCCGGTCCCGCGGCCCCGCGGTATCCCCGGAATTGCGGAGGTCCAGGAGAGTCGCATGCAGCTGGCGCCGGCTCGCTGCCTGAATAAGCCCGTTGACCGGCCGGCAGCCGCACGCCTGCTCGGGCTCGATGTCGGGAGAGACGAGCGACTCGATCCGCGCGGACGTCTGCGCATCGATGCGCCTGGCTGTGTCGTAATCGTGGTAGTGGCTGAGATCGGTGCTGACGACGATCAGCGTTTCCCGGCCACCCCATAGACACTCGATGACCTCCGCAACCTCTGCCGGGGTCGCATCACCGACCACCAGAGGAACGAGCTTGAAGTCCGCGAGCGCCAGCTGCAGAAATGGCAGGTGAACTTCCAGGCTGTGCTCCATGGCGTGGGCCGCATCCAACACCTGCACCTGGCTCAAGACCTGGATCGATTCCACGGCCTCCCGGTCGACGGCGATGTCGCCTAGCGGCGTGGCGAATGTCTCCGCTGCGCTCAGTGCCAAGCCGGAGAAGGGTAGCCGGTGGCTGGGGCCGAGAAGCACCACGCGCTGGATGACCTGCTTCACCGGTTCAAGCTGGGCGTAGGCGCTGGCCGCCACTGGCCCGGAGTAAATATAGCCGGCATGCGGGGCTATGAGCGCCTTGGGCACCACCGGCCCGGGGGCCGCTCGGGCCAGGAAGCTCAAGACCGTCTGACGAAGTTCCGCCGGGTCGTCGGGGTAGAAGAGACCGGCAACGGCGGGCATGCGAACCTGGGGCATGGCTGGCTTTCCCCGCTGGTGTAAGGATAATAAAAGTATACATCCTGGCAGTCTGTCCGGGAGCAGGTCGGGTCACCGTGATGAGCAAAGAAGCGGCACAACTATCCCTCGCGGACCCCGGCGTCGTGCCGGCCCGATACTGGCACCACCTGGACGACGGGCGCATACAGTGCGACGTCTGCCCGCGCTTCTGCAAGCTCCGCGAAGGCCAGAGAGGCTTGTGCTTCGTCAGGGCACGTATCGCCGACCAGCTGGTGCTCACCAGCTACGGTCGGTCCAGCGGGTTCTGCATCGATCCGATAGAGAAAAAACCGCTCAATCATTTCCTACCCGGCACCCCCGTCCTGTCGTTCGGAACGGCAGGCTGCAATCTGGCCTGCAAGTTCTGCCAGAACTGGGACATGAGCAAGTCTCGCGAGATGGACACGCTCATGGACGAGGCCAGTCCGCGAACACTCGCTGAGGCAGCGCGGCAGCTGGGCTGCCGCAGCGTTGCTTACACCTACAACGACCCGACCATTTTCCTGGAGTACGCGATCGATACAGCCAAGGCCTGCAAGGACAAGGGCGTCCAGTCGGTGGCCGTGACTGCCGGCTATATGTGTGCGGAACCAGCGCGCGAATTCTACCGCCACATGGACGCGGCAAACGTGGATCTAAAGGCGTTCACCGAGGTTTTTTACCGCGATGTTTGCGGTGGGCATCTGCAGCCGGTTCTGGACTTGCTCATCTACCTGAAACAGGAGACTGAGGTCTGGTTCGAGATCACCACCCTGCTGATACCGGGGGCGAACGACTCGGAAGCTGAGCTGAACGAGCTGACAGGCTGGGTGGTGGACCAGCTGGGGCCGGATGTGCCCGTGCACTTCACCGCCTTTCACCCGGACTGGAAAATGCAAGACCGTCCGGCCACACCGCCCGCCACCTTGACCAGAGCCCGGAGCATCGCGCTCAGCAACGGCATTCGCTACGCCTACGTGGGCAACGTGCACGACAAGAGGGGAGACAGTACATATTGCCACAACTGCGGCGAGCTGCTGATAGGCCGGGACTGGTACGTGCTTTCCGACTGGAATCTCACCGAGGACGGACGCTGCCGCTTTTGCGGCACGCCTTGTGCCGGCCGTTTCGAGAGCGGACCCGGCGACTGGGGAGCCAAGCGCCAACCTGTCCGCCTGCAGCATTTCGCTCTAGCATAGGGAGGGGCCGGCCATTGGTGTCAAGGCAGCAGATCGCGCCCTGCCACAGGCGCGTCTCTGCAGCTCGGCCGTGATGGGCTGTCAGCTGGATCTGTCATTCTGTGGGCGCAGCGGAGACCACGCCCGGGTCGGTCCTGGGCCTGCTGCGTTGCCATGGGTGATCGATGATTCGAAACATCGGTATAGTTTGCAGTGCGGTCGCCTGGGGCTAGTGTTGCCGGCGAGTGCGCCCGTCGCATAATGTGTCTTTCACCTGCGTGACGACCGGACCGCTCGCCCTGGTGTGGTGGGCTCGGAAACAAGGCTTATTCAACACGGAGTAATTAAGTCCGCTCATGAACGTATTCGAGGCAAGCTGGAACTGGGGGCTGCTCGGGATAGCCCTCGCTTTGGGGCTCGCGCTCGGCGCGCTGCTGGTCTTTCTGCTCGTCTGCCGCA
>JASJBY010000006.1 GCA_030066245.1 Gammaproteobacteria bacterium | reverse complement strand
GGCCGGCTCACGGGATCTGTCTGTGAACCGCGATGGCCCGGCGGTGATACAACTAAAGTCGAATGAGCGCCAATGTTCTGCCGCCTTTTTTCCTTTCCAAAACTCAGGGATACTGAACAAGCGTTCTGGAGCAAAAAGTGCCCGGCGAGACCGCCCCTGGAAATTGCCAGACCTGTCGATGATGGCTGTAGTGTCTTGGCGTGCTGAGCAAAACCCCGGTATTATACTCTGGCGATACATATTTGGCGACTTGCCGTTGGTCCGGATCAGGGTTCTGTTCAGGGGGCTCGTGACGGCTATGACCTAGTGAATGATGTGAGCCTGGCCAATCTGTCACAAGCAAAGGCTGGTTGGTTCGAAACATTGGAGTTTGCGGCGGCGCGGACACTGGCGTTTTTCTCCGAGAGAGTTTGATGCTTGACACGATGGCAAAAGGGGCGACCTCAGTCGCCCTGGATACGGTGCGCACTCTACGAGTCGGCAGACCGGTCGAAGATGTCGACCTCGGTATCCGCCGAGGACCCGAACTGTCCGTCATCGTGCCCACATTCAATGAGCGAGAGAACATCCTCGAATTGGTCGAGCGCCTTCGAGTAACCCTGGCAGCCTATCGTTGGGAACTCATCTTCGTGGATGACGACTCCCCGGATGAAACCGCACGACACGTACGTCAGGTTGCTCAGGACGACGACCGTGTCCGCTGTCTTCACCGAATTGGTCGCCGAGGCCTGGCCTCCGCCTGTATCGAGGGTATGCTGGCGAGCTCGGCCCCCTATCTGGCTGTAATCGACGGGGACCTGCAACATGACGAGTCACTCCTTCCACAGATGCTGGAAGAACTGGCGCGAGGCCAGACCGACATAGTGGTCGGCAGCCGTTACGCACACGGTGGCGGTTTGGGAGACTGGGATGAGTCTCGCGTCGCCATCAGTCGATTCGCAAGCCGCCTGAGCGGCATGGTGCTGAAGGCCAAGCTTTCCGACCCGATGAGCGGTTTCTTCATGCTTCGTCGTGAAGCCATGGAGCAGTGTGTGCACAAGCTTTCCGGGATCGGTTTCAAGATTCTCGTCGATCTTTTTGCCTCCTCGCCGCGCCCACTGAGGTTCGTAGAGCTGCCGTATCATTTCCGAACTCGTCAGGCCGGTGAGAGCAAGCTGGATACCCAGGCAGCGTGGGACTACGCCATGCTGCTGTTGGATAAGCTCATCGGTCACCTGGTGCCGGTTCGGTTCGTTGCCTTCAGTCTGGTGGGCAGTGTCGGGGTCCTGGTTCACCTGGTAATGCTGACAGCGCTGTTCAGCCACTTAGGGCTCAGTTTTGTCCTCAGTCAGGCGGTTGCCACGTTCGTGGCCATGACCAGCAACTTTGCGCTCAATAACGTCCTGACATACCGGGATTCGCGGCTGAGAGGGTGGCGGTGGCTGCGGGGCTGGATGTCATTCACGCTTGTTTGCAGCGTCGGGGCGCTGGCAAACGTAGGTATCGCTTCCTACTTGTTCAGCAAGGAAACCAAGTGGTTGCTCGCGGCCTTCGCAGGAATACTCGTCGGCACCGTGTGGAACTATGCAGTCAGCAAAGTGTACACGTGGAAGTAGCCTGTCCGTATGCCGGGTGGCAGAGGCTCTCTGAGGAAAGCTTCTGAGTCTCTTAAGATAACCCCGAGCATTCGCACTACGGGCTGGTTTTGCACATGGAAGTAGCTCAGTTGGGGCGCGCCGCCGCATGTCGCATTGGTGATCGGTTAGGGCCGTACCGGCACGACTGCTCGGGACCGTCGGCCGTCGAGCCTTCTATGACGTCCCGGCTTGTCAACCCCCGGGGCATTCGGGCGCGCAAGGCTTCAGAAAGGGCGATCGCACCAAGCTGAACGGAGTCACCGTTGAGCTAGGTCGTTTCGCACCAGGATTGTCATCCTGTTATTCAAGAAGTCGATTCGTTTCGGATACACCCACCAGGGCGGCGACTCTGTTTCCTCGTCGAATACGATTCGATACCCAAGTCGTTCGCTCAGCAGTTCGGTGAAGTACGCGGCAAGGTCAGGAAACCTATCCGCGTATATTCCTGACAGGAACTCCTGATAAGCCAGAGAGTTTATGGCGACGTAATCCGGATTACGTTGTGCGAGCCGGTCTCCAGTGTACCAGCCGCCGGTATCGTCCGGGTCGTGGGTCCTGACAAGGTCCTGCATTTCGCCAAACCTGTCCAGAAACATGCGTGACCGGGGACTGATGTAGGGCGCAGGAATGTGCTTTATGTGCACCGATGGCAGCTTGTCGAAGCGCGGCACGTGGCTGCCCATAGTTTCCATGACTATGCCTGCATCGACATGCTCGGTCACCCAGTCCTGGGCTAGCATTCTCGGATCGTTGGTGAATCGGGCTCCCACAATAAGGCTCGAGACCACTCCGTAGGTAAGGATGGGGACACTCAGTATCACCGCGGCGTTGCGACTGAGGGACGCCCAGAATGGTGCGGTGGCCAACAAGAGAAACGGAAATGCCGGCATCGCGAAGCGCGCTTCCATTCTTGGAAAGGCTCCGAACTTCAGGTAGTAGAGCAGGAATACACTACACGCCAGAAGGACAAGCTTGCTGCCCAGCGTGAATCGTTGCTGACCAAGCGCAAGATAGAGTGAGGTGACGAGAGCGACGGCCGTGAGCGTCAGCAGGGGCCATCCGAAGAGTTCGCTGCCGCTAAGCAGGAACTCGAGGTAACTGCTTCCTCCTGCTTCGCCCGCGTAGACGGGCGTGACCTTGTAATTGTAGACGAAGTCCGATACGAACTTCTGATAGTCAATCAGTGCATACGGATTGGCCAGGAGGAAGCCAGCAAGGACAGCGAGCAGTCCCAGGAGCAAGGGTCTGGCGAGGCCTGCGCGTTTCCATTCCGGCCAGGTCTTCGGGGGGGCGCGCAGCAGGTGAGCCACGACCAATGCAATGCCGACGGCAAGCCCGTTGTACTTGGTCGCTGTGGCAACACCGGTCAGTAAGCCCGCGAGGACATAATCGGACAAGCGTTCCCGCCGCAAGATTCGTGAAGCGAACCAGAACGCCGCGAGCATCCAGAAGAGCACGGGAATATCAGCGGTCAGGAAATGCGCAAAGGCAACAAAGCCGGCGCTTGTCGCCAAAAGGGCGCTCAGAATGGCCGCGACAAAGCCTGAGAAAAAGTCCTTTACGATGGCAAAGGTGAGGCTCACGCATCCAAGGAAGAACAGGATGGTCAGCATTCGAGAGGTTCGAAAAGTACCGATGTCCCTTGTCTGTCTGGATGCACCGAAAATGTCTTCTAATGCCCGGTTGGGCAGTTTCGAGAAGACGTAGTTGACATACTTGTGAAAAGGCGGCTTCTTGAAGTCGTTTGGGCGCAACCGATACCCGTCTCCGCTCTTGATACCACCCAGGGCCATTTGGTCCGGATGCCAGGATTCCACCCGCCCCCAGTTGCTGCCATGGAAACAAAGGACAAACGTGAGCACCAATATTGCAGGCAGGACGAGAGAAGCCCTCCAATGCGTCATGCGAGTTGTGATGTGGTGAAGCATGGCTGATGCTGTGTGACTTTGGCTCGTTGTTCAATCTTTGGGGCTTCGCCGAGGCGGGATATGGCGGGTGCGATCGTGCCAGCGAAAAAAGGGAGTTTACCGTGAGCCTGCGCTGGTCTTCTCGGTTGTCAACGCTTGCAAAATCCCCCGCGGCCAAGCCCTATCGGTCGAGGCTGGTGATGTGTCCGCCTGATAAGCTCGATAATGGGCAGAGACGGCGGTCATGCCCGTTGATTAAGGTTTACTTTTCACCTCGCGCCCATAGTCATTCGGGCGTGATTTGCCGACATGGTCTGTTCCGGGACATTTGCGGCAGTTTCCCACCGAATTAGACCACTTCACGATAATGTGGTCCAGTTGGTAGGAAGCTGAGCGCAGAGCCGCGCTATCCCAGTCGTTTCGCCTTGGTTATTGCCGGTTGAGCGGACTCAGGCCGGGGTACCGATTATTTGTCGAATCTCCCCCGTTAGCAGAAGGGCCTGCAGATGGTAAGCGGGGAAGGGACTTCTGCGTCAGGAGCCTGATTTCGCAAAGCAGCACAAACCGATCAACTCAGGATCACAAAGCGTTCCGGCAGCAGCGGCCGGGTTGCGCACCTGCGGGATGTTGTCAAGCATCCAGTTTGCGCATCAAGACCAACCGAGGCCGGTTGGAGCCTGGTCGGCGGTGAATAAGAACGAATAGAGAACGGAAAAGGGGCCACAGTTTCACGGACGGTAGGGCTGCCCGCTTCCTCTCTGTGAGTAGCCACGCACCTGACGTGGTACCGGTGCTCGTACACGGCGCTCACCCGACAAGTACTTCTGCGGGTGTGAGGCCTCCACCACGTAAGCATCAGTTGGAGTATTCCGTTGCTCTGGTTACGGCTGCACGACTGTGCGCAGTGCGTGCCCGCTCGGCGCCAGCAGCGCTGGCTGGCTCATTCTCCCTGCCGTCCTTCGTTTCTTGGAGGGGCCCTCGCCCTACTTGGTCTGCTCCTCGGCCAGAACGTCCGCCGCTTGCGGCTCGAGCGGCGTGTGTCCAGGTTTGCAAGCCCGGCGTGGTCACGGCAGTCGCTAGAGGCTCCGCGCCCATTCTGGAAGTCGGCGCCTGAAATCGGTAACGGATACCTTGAGGGCACGAGAATTGTATAATCAGCGTCTCACCGCGAGGTTACAGGCCTAAGTACCGTTCAATTATGCGTACTGTCTGGTCGATTTTCTTCAAGGCGGAGGGTGTATCGCCCTGGATCGCCATCGTTTGCATGGTCACTGCGAATTTTGCGCAGGGCATTGGGCTCGCGAGCGTGCTACCGCTGCTCGCGGTTGCCACCGATAGCGATAGCTCTTCACCCGTCATTCATTTTGTCCGGAACGGCTTCGAGACGCTTGGTCTGCCCCTGACGGTCGGACCGTTACTCATCTTGGTCGTCACAGCCATCATTCTTAGCAGCTTGTTATCGCTCATTGCCACGCGATATGTCGGATACGCTCAGGCCGAAGTAGTCACACGGCTGCGATTGAAGCTCACTAGTTTACTGATTTCCGCACGCTGGTCTTACTATATCGGTCAGACAGTGGGGCGCACCAACCACGCCCTTTTCGGGTTGACGACGTCGACGGGGGACGCCTATTCGTCTGCGGCAGCCCTCGTTGCTCTGACCATCCAAACGACGGTCGTCACTATCGTGGCGTTGGTTGTCTCCTTCAAGGTCACAGTTGTCGGATTAGCTATCGGCCTCGGCGTCGCCCGAATCTTGAATTGGTTCGTGCGCAGGTCGCGCAAAGCGGGTAAAAAAGAGAACGAGCGTCAACGAGAACTGGCGATCCTTTGGGGGAACATAATGGGCAATCTGAAGCCGCTGAAGGCTATGACCCGCCATAGGATGTTGTTCCAAATGCTCGAGAAGAAGGTGGTTCAGTGGCGTTCCGTATCCCGCAAACAGGTTATCAACAAGGAGGCGCGGCGTGGCGTCCAGGAAATCCTATTGGCTTTGCTTCTTGGCACGGGAGCCTACCTCGCCCTTGTCGTCTGGACGGTTCCCGTTGTCGAACTGATCGTTGTGGGCATCGTTCTGTCACGAGCGGTCAGGGGTGTGGGCAAGATTCAAGCCCAGTACCAGGATGTCGTGGTGCACGAGGCGCCTTTCCTCGAGCTGCAGGAATTCATTCGGGAGGTTCACGCGGCTGCTGAGCCCAACCCGGGTGAGCGGCCCGCTCATTTCGCTCGAAGCTGCGCATTGGAGAACGTCACCTTTTCTTATGGTCGCGGCCCAGTGCTCAACGCGGTGAATGTAGAGGTTCCGGTCGGGGAGATAACGGTGCTTACCGGCCCGTCCGGTGCCGGTAAGACGACGATCTCGGACCTCATATTGGGTTTGCACAGGCCTCAGGGCGGACGAGTGATGATCGACGATGTGCCCCTCGATGAAATTGAATTGGAGAATTGGCGCAAACTCATAGGCTACGTACCCCAGGAGCTTGTCCTGTTCCACGATACCATTTTTGCCAATATACAGCTCGGAGAGCCCTCTGTTGAGACTGATGATGTAGAACGGGCGTTAGCGATGGCTGGCGCCATGGAATTCGTCAGCAAACTTCCGGACGGCATTTTCACGGTCGTGGGCGATGCCGGTTCGCGCCTGTCAGGCGGGCAACGCCAGCGCATCGCCTTGGCCAGGGCCATCGTCACTAACCCACGTCTTCTCGTACTCGACGAGGTGACAAGTGCGCTCGATCCGGAAACGGAGCTTATGATGTGCGCCAACGTAAAGCGTCTGTCGAAAGACCGTGCTGTCTTGGCAATCACCCATCGCCCGGCTTTTCTTGACATTGCTGATTCAGTTTACGAGGTGGTCGACGGCCGAGCAAGAATGCTGGACCTCGTCGCAAATGGCAACACTGAAGAAGCTGATGGAACGAGTTCTGCACGGGGCGAGGGACTATTGCTCAGGAAGTAGTAAGACGAATCGAGTCGCGGAGAAGCGTAAGATGCATGCCGATGCATGCCAATGTCTGGACAGTTGGAACGCCGTTTGGAGCGTTCCAGATAGCCTGTTAACGACGCCACCACTTACCAGGAAACGCGGAAGTTGGGGCGACGCATTAGGCCGCCTTCTCAGCAGGCTGACGTTCTGTGCCTCTTACTACGGGGCTTCGAGCACAAGTTATAGATTGTAGAGCTCCCGGGATAAAGTGATTCGAAGGAGATCGTTGCCGATTTCCGGCTTCTCGTCGGCGGGACATAAGTCGCGGATCTCTTTGCTCTTTGCTGGTCTGGCTGGCGGTGGCATGGAGCGAAGTATGTTGCGCCTTGCGGCGGGCATGATGGACCGGGGGTATTCCGTCGATATTGTCGTCGGCCGGCGCCAGGGGGAACTGACGGATTCTATTCCAACGGGCGCCAACGTTTATGAAATCGGCCAGAAACGGAAGAGAAAACAGTTGGGGGCGGCGCGTGTGCACATGTTCCGCGCTGGCAGGGTCACTTGGCCTTTCATCTTCAACAGAAATTTACGGAAGCTGCGCCCATTTCAGCGGTTTATTGAGCTGCCGGCATTTACCAAATACCTACGTAAGAAACGGCCGGACGCCGTGCTCGCCGCAGAGCCTCGATACAACCTTATCGCCGCGCTCGCACGATGCAGCGCTCGCGTAAACACCCGTGTGGTTATCAGCGAACGGGTACAGCCAAGTCGGCGCGCCGACGATCAGGGTCCGTGGGCTCATCCACACCTGCACGGCCTATTGCGATTCGGCTATCTGTCCGCGGACGCCATCGTGGCCGTCTCCAACGGTGTGGCCGACGACTTGGCTACCTTCGCCAGGATACCGCGGGAGCAGATTGCTACCGTTTATAATCCCGTCATCGGCTCGGATAGCCTCGCTTTAGCCAAAGAGTCGCTGGATCACCCGTGGTTTGCGCCGGACGCACCGCCTGTAGTGCTCGCCGCAGGTCGGATCGACCCGCAAAAGGACTACCTGACCCTGCTAAGCGCCTTCTCGATGGTGCGTTTGGAGCGGGAGGTGCGGCTGGTCATTCTCGGGGCGGCGGGTCATGGTTGCACGGATTATGTCCAGGAGGTCCATCGGCTTGCGGAGGCGCTTGGCATCGCCAAGGATGTTTTTTTTCCTGGGTTTGTAGCCAATCCGTTCGCCTACATGGCTGGGGCCTCCCTGTTAGTTCTCTCCTCCATTTACGAAGGCCTGCCCGGGGTACTGGTCCAGGCGCTTGCCTGCGGGTGCCCGGTGGTGAGCACCGACTGCCCCAGCGGCCCCAGGGAGATTCTCGAAGACGGCCGTTACGGCCCGCTTGTACCGATCGGGGATGACCGCGCAATGGCCGACGCGATGATCAGAACGCTGGACCGCCCGCTGGCGCGCGAGGCGTTGCGTGCCCGAGGTGCGACGTTCTCCGTCGAGAACGCGGTGGACGGCTACCTCAGCTTGTTGCTTGGAAATACCGCCTCTGTCGGCACCGATCAAGGCGAGTGCGCGGCAATGACCGGGTAAACCGGACAGGCGCGTAGTATAGCTCCAAACGGACAGAAGCGATGTGCGGCATTACGGGCTTCCTGACAGTACAGCAGAGCCGATCGGGAGACTGGCTGCGGCACACCGCGGTTGCCATGGCCGACGCACTGCAACATCGTGGCCCGGATGACCAAGGTGTGTGGGTAGACGCGGAAGCGGGAATAGCGCTCGGCCACCGGCGTCTTTCGATCATCGATCTCACACCCCTTGGTCACCAGCCCATGGTCTCCGCTGATGGCCGCTTCGTGCTGACTTATAACGGCGAAGTGTATAACCACGGGCCCATGCGCGCGGACCTAGAGGCGGCGGGGTATCCTTTCAAGGGCCACTCGGACACAGAAGTGCTGCTCGCCGGCATCGTCCACTGGGGCCTGGCAAATACGCTCCGCCGGGCCAACGGGATGTTTGCGCTTGCGGTCTGGGATCGCGGAGAGCGCACTTTGACCTTGGCCCGTGATCGGGCCGGCAAGAAACCACTTTACTACGGCCGGTGCGGCAGGACGTTTCTCTTCGGTTCCGAGTTGAAGGCGCTGCGCAAGCATCCTGCCTTCATACCGGATATCGACCGCAACGCACTTGGTCTGTACATGCGTTATTCCTGGATGCCGGCGCCGCACACGATTTTTCGCGGTATTCGTCAGCTCCCGGCTGCGAGCTATCTGCAGGTGACGGGGGACGATCCGCACCTGCAGCGCCCGAAAGCCTACTGGTCTGCCCGAGAGGTTGCCGAAGCGGGCTCGCGGTCTCCGCTTGACCTGAGCCTGGAGGAGATCACCGGGGAACTTGACCGGGTGCTGCGCCAAGCAGTGGCACTGCGAATGGTTGCAGACGTGAACGTCGGCGCTTTCCTCTCCGGCGGAATCGACTCGAGTGTTGTCGTCGCGCTGATGCAGGCCCAGAGCCCACGCCCGATCAAAACGTTCACCATTGGGTTCGACGACAAGGCGTACGACGAAGCAGAGTTCGCCCGAGCCACAGCCAAGCATCTCGGCACGGATCATACCGATCTGTACGTATCACCGGCCGATTGCATGGCCGTGATCCCTGAACTGCCGACCTTGTACGACGAGCCTCTGGGAGACTACTCCCAGGTTCCCACCTTTCTCGTTGCATCCCTGGCTCGACGGCAGGTGACGGTGTCACTGTCGGGGGACGGCGGCGATGAACTGTTCGCCGGATACAATTCGTATCCCTCCATTCTCGGCCAGTGGACCGACGCCCAGCATCAATGGGCGCTCCTTCCGCCGTCGTTGCGTCAGCCAATGGCAACGAGCTTGCACCAAGTCGCCGCATGGGGGCAGGACCGTCTGCGGAGAGAGGGCAGTGCTCCCTTTGACGTTGTTCGAAAAAAGCTGTTGAAACTTCTGCGCAAAATGGAGAAGCGGGTTTCACCCCTGACTTGCCTTGGTCCCGCCGACCTTTACGGGCGCCATCGGGACCGGTTTTTCCGGTCCGATGCCTTCGTCATCGGCGCTGGACAGAGCGAATGTCTTTTGACGCAACAGCAGGCTTGGGCCGAGTCCGTCGACCCGCTGTTAGCCATGCAGCACCTGGATTTCATTACCTACATGGCGGATGACGTGTTGGTGAAGGTTGATCGGGCCAGCATGGGAACGAGCCTGGAGGTGCGCTGCCCGATGCTGGATCCCGCCGTTGTCGCATTCGCCTGGAGTCTCCCTCCGGCCGGCCGCCTTGGCCCGGAAGGGGGAAAGGCGGCTTTGCGGCGCGTCCTTGCCCGTTACCTGCCTGAAGCGATGTTCGAGCGACCGAAGCAGGGGTTTGGCTTGCCGGTAGAGGATTGGCTGCGGGGACCGTTGCGGGACTGGGGAGAAGCTTTGCTCGACGAAGGACGGTTGCGCATGGAGGGTTTCCTGGTGCCGGAAACGGTCCGGCGCATCTGGAATCAACACATCGCGGGCAAGAAGGAGCATACATTCCTTCTCTGGAGCGTGCTCATGTTTCAAGCGTGGCACGAGTACTGGTCGCGACCGGTTACCGGCTTGGCTGACAGGTCGAGCCGCGTAGTGTCACAGTTGTCAACATGTCGCCGGGCTTAGTCTCCGTCTTGCGCTCCTGAAAGCGGCGTAGGCTTGACCGATTCCAAGCCCAATCATTACTATGTGGCGCCGCGCGAGGGAAATTTCAGGGACTGTCCTGGCCTTCCTCGCTTTGAAAACGCACGCAGATAAATCGTAGAATCCGGTTTGCCAAGCGACGCCTCCCCTTGCGAACGGTCAGGTTTCCCTTCTCGCCGCTCGGAGATTGAGAACCATATTCAGTGATCTCTTTTTCTTTTGCTGCGCTATGCCGAGTCGATACGGCCTGAAAAGGTACGCTTCGACTGGGATGCGCGCTACCTTCTGATATGACAAGGGTCAGTGAAGGTAAGGAAGGTTCACGGGTTGGTTCTCAAGTGTGCGAAGTCGTGAAAGCTCGGACGCGCAAGTCATTACATGATTAGGCCGTTGTGCGAAGCCTGGAACAAGTCTTGACAGTCAGGGGCCGCTTAAGCTCGCGCCTGTGACGGACCGGATGCCTCCCTCGCATGCCCGGCACGCGGCTTGTGGCGTTTCAAGGGGCGGCGCCTTTGGGACACGGGACCGTTAGCGCGACAGGCGAGAAGCAGTTGTGCTGTTCGTTTCAGGAAGGCAGTAATATGCGACCAGTTTTCAAAGAGGGCATCAAGGAGCGGCTTGCGACGCTCTCATTTGTGCGCGTGGAATTGGGCTGCGGACCCAATCGGGAATTCGAGGACTCGGTGACCTTGGATTGCGTGGACCTGGCGGGGATCGACATTGTTGCGGACCTTGATGACGGCATCCCGCTAGGAGACTCAAGTGTGGACGAGGTTCGGTCGTCGCACTTTCTGGAGCATGTGGCCGACCTGGCCACGTTCATGGGGGAGACGTACCGTGTGCTCAAATCGGGCGGGCGCGCAGTTCACGTGGTGCCGCACTTCGGCAACCCCTATTTCTACTCTGACTATACGCACAGGGCTTTTTTCGGACTCTACACCTTCCACTACTTCAGTCAGACGAGCCGGCCGTTCAAGCGGGAAGTCCCTTCGTACTACAATGAGCTGGACTTCACGATCGATTCCATCCGGCTGGTGTTCAAGTCACCGTTTCCTTGGCGTAACAAACTGCGCAAGTACCTGGAGGCTGTCGTCAATTATCGTCCCTGGATGCAAGAGTTCTACGAAGAGAACCTTGGCTACATCATTCCCCCCTACGAGATACGGGTTGAGCTGCTGAAACCGTAAGGAATGGGTGCGTCCACCGTCTCGATAATGGTTCCCACCTATAACCAAGCCGGCTTCGTCCAGCGAGCCGTCGAGAGCGCACTGGCCCAGAATTGGCCGGAGCTTGAGGTAATCGCGGTGGACGATGCCTCCACGGATGGCACTGTCGAAGCATTGAGAGAATACCAGTCCAATCCGCGTTTTCGGCTTTTCCGCAACAAGAGAAATCTAGGTCGAATAGGCAATTACCGTGCGTCGCTGAAGGGACACGCCAGGGGTGACTGGGTGCTCAACCTTGATGGCGACGACTACCTCTGTGACGATGGCTTCGTGTCCAAGGCGATGGACATCGCTAGTCGTGACCCGCGCGTGGCGCTCGTCATTGGGCGCCTGCAGGAACTGCATCAACCCAGTGGCGAGCTTATACTCTGCGAAGCGAACAAGGACCAGCCAGCGACCAGAGACGGGAGGGACGTCTTCCTCAGCTTGCCTCGCGACGAAGTGCTCCCCTACCACGCAGCCACCATATACCGGCGTGCAGACGCACTGGCCCTTGATTTTTACCGGTGCGACATCGAGAGCTCTGATTGGGAATCACTGTTTCGGCTCATGCTCGGTAACTGGGTCGGTTTCGTTCCCGACGTGGTGGCCGTGTGGCGGCTGCATGGAGCGAATACCGTCAGCAGGGCGAGAGCGAAAGACCGCATCGCAAACCTGGAGGTTGTCCTCGGCCCGTACGAACACGCATGCGCAGGGGGATTTTTCGAGTCGGGTGTGATTGACGATTGGCGGCATAAGATGTTGCTGAAGCGGGCGCAAATGGACGCCTTTGCTCTGTTCAGCTCCGGCGACAGAGCTGGCTACAGGGCTTATCTTAGGCGCATGCGGAAGCTGGATGCCGAGGTGGCCTCATACGTGCGGTCGCGGTATAGCGTCGCAAAGCGGCTCAAGCGGTTTCTGAAGGCCGGCAGTAAACAGCGAGAAGCCCCGTGAAGAAATGGGGAGGTAGCTCCGGCTTGTCGAGGTCGTGTCACCGCCGTCCGTTGCTGGAGCACGTCCCATCACCGAATCGACCGCCGCTTCGTCAATACATGAACATTATGTGCCGACAGCCGCTCATCAGGGGGCCGCTGTTGCAGTGGATGGCTCCCCGTCCTTATTTGTCGCAGCTTAATAGTACTGAGAAGCTGGCCAGCGCGCAGACACAGGTATCGCGTCGCTTTGGAGCGTGGTGGGCGGCGCCGCGCCAGAGGGGTTTTCGGCAGCGCGGGTCGAGGCAGTCGTGCGTTACGGGAATAGTGGCCGACTTGTAGCGCATAAGCTCCTCCGCGCATAATGCAGCGTTATCCGTCTGCCTTGTTTGTGGCTTTGCGGCGGACTTCAGACACTATTCAGCGCCAATGCGTCTTATCCTCACTTATCTTCGCTTATATCCGAAGAAATCTGCCGTGATGCTGGTTGCCTTACTCTTGGCCCACGTCGCGGAAGGTATCGGCCTGTCAGCGCTGTTGCCCTTAATGAATATGCTTATCGAAGAGCCTGCGCAGGGGGGGGCGGATTCGGACACAGCGTCTTCAGATAGCAGAAACGAGTTGGAGCGTATAGTGTTGGATCGCCTTGCCGATCTGGGTTTCTCACCTTCCGTCGGCGTGCTGCTGTTCATTATTGTCCTTGCGGTCACCTTCAAGACGGGTCTGTTACTGGTCGCCAAAAAGTACATAGGCTACACGTCCGCCCAGATAGCCACTGATCTGCGATTGGACATGTTGCGGGCAATGCTAGCCAGCCGATGGGAGCATTTTCTGCATCAGCCAATTGGGCGTTTTACGAATAGCTTGGCCACGGAAGCGTACCGCTCTTCAGAAGCGTTCGTGCATGGCATGACGCTGATTGCCATTCTTATCCAGGCTTCGGTCTACGCGACGATCGCGTTGGCGGTGTCCTGGCAGGCAACTTTGGCTGCGCTTGTAGGTGGCCTCGTGATTCTGGGGTCGCTGCATTTCCTGGTTCGAATGGCGCGAAAGGCAGGGAAAAAGCAGACCGAGCTGCTGAAATCCTTGATGTCCCGACTGACAGACACCCTGCAGTCTGTGAAACCACTCAAAGCCATGGCCAAAGAAGATCTGGCGGACGCCGTGCTTGAGATGGAAACTGCAAAACTGAACCGAGCCCTGCAGCGGGAAGCATTTAGCAGTGCTGTACTTGATTCTGCTCAAGAGTGGCTGTTGATTGTTATTATCGCCCTGGGCATGTTTCTTGCCCTAACGCATTGGAACGTACCTTTTGCCACAGTGATCACGCTGGTTGTCTTGTTGACGCGAGTCTTAAGTCGCATTGGCAAAGTACAGAAGCAATACCAGAAACTGATGGCCGCTGAGAGCGCATTCTGGTCGTTGCGGGATCTGATTGATCGGTCCGAGCGCGCGCGGGAGAAACTGGGTGGGGGGATAGCCCCTGGTCTGGATTCGGCTATTCAGTTCTCCGGCGTTTCATTTGCCTATGACAACACAGCGGTCCTCAAGAACCTTTCTCTGAAGATTCCAGCAGGATCACTAACAACCATCATCGGACCATCAGGCAGCGGGAAGACGACGCTGGTAGACCTAATTATCGGGCTGTTGCGACCGCAAGCCGGCGAGGTGTTCGTGGACGGTGTCGCGATGAGCGAAGTCGATCTGAGGAAGTGGCGTCGCAGGATTGGCTACGTTCCGCAGGAAAATCTCCTCTTGCACGACACGGTCCTGCATAATGTGACTCTGGGTGATCCGGAGCTCGGCGAGGCCGACGCGAAGTATGCATTGCGAGGTGCTGGCGCCTGGGACTTTGTATCCAGCATGCCGGAAGGTATGGGCAGCCTTGTCGGTGAAAGGGGAACCAAGTTATCGGGGGGACAGCGCCAGCGTATCATGATTGCGCGGGCATTGGCTCATAGGCCTCGACTTCTGATTCTGGATGAGGCTACGAGTGCCTTGGATCCAGACAGCGAGGCTGCGATTTGCCGGACGATGGAGGCATTGCGGGGCGACCTGACCATACTGGCGATCTCACATCAAACAGCCATGGTGAAATCATCAGACAGGATTTATCGGCTGCAGGATCGGAGCGCGGTGCTAGAAACAGTTTCCACGCCGAGAGCCAGCGAAGGGCCGGGGTGAGCCCCAGGTCCCGCGCCGAGCGGCCCCGTGCGGAGGGCTGCGCGGCGGTCTCGTGCCAGGTGTTTAGCGGCCGCCCAACAGCGCCTTCACGCGGTTGATGACGCCAGGCAGATCATCAGTCAGCCGGCCGGGTGGGGGCCGGAAGTCCTCGCCGGCTCTAACGGCAAGTCTTTCATCAATAAGCATGTCGTGGAAGGCCAGGATATCCCGTGTGTGCCGAAGCAGATGGAGTCGATATAAGGTGACACCGAGCAGCTCACGCAGACTGTTGCGGGTCCGGTCGGCCCCGGGCGCAAACAGCCATCGAGTGAGCGAGCGACGCGACTGATCGATTCTTCCCAGCCAGCTTCTTGGAAGGTCGAGAATCGCCAGGGGCTTACCCATCCGAATGACTTCGACCATCATGGAGATACTATCCCCTGTGACCATGAAGCCATCCGCGAGGCCGAGCAGGGCGCGATATGGATTCTCCGCCAAATTCGGCTTCCATTCAGACAGGCGCGCACCCGCCGGTAACTCCGCCTTTAACGTGCTCACGGTTGCCATTGGCGTGCGACGACTGGTGGTGACGTACGGTGTTCCGCCTTTGTCCACGATGTCCGCCGCTAGGTCGACCAGACGTGCTGAGACGGCTCTGTTGTAAAGAAACGGCCCAGTGGGACCGCCGATTAGTATGCCGACCAGGGGCCGCGGCAACGTCGCCAGGCGAGGCTGCCACGCTTGCGTTTCCGCCCGCACTGCCTCGGAAGCGATCTGCATCAAGGGCAGCCCGATGCGCAGCACTTTAGGCAGCGGCGGAAACTGCGCTTCTGCACTGTGTATGATGAGGTCGAAATGCCCCATCATGCCGGAAGGCTTGCCCACGAGTACGATTTTCGTCTGTCCACCGGACTTCTTGCGGATCCACAGGGCGACATTCGCGGGCCGGCGACCGATAGTGAGAATCAGGTCTGGCCAGGGCGGCTCCAGGGGATCGGAGCGCGCTCTGTCGATGTGAAAAAGCGAGGCCCTCACCCGCGGTTTGCGCACCACGTAGGGGGCGAGCATTTGGATGTTCTTCCTCTCGCAGGGCCATGGCAGGGCCTTCGCGATCACCTCGACCTGCCCGTTGTCACCCTGCTTATCGCCGAGCACCAGCCAGATGCGGGGTGGGTCCACGTGGATGCGGCTACCGGTCTGCGGCGCTTTACTGCCGACGTGCATAAGAGCCCTGCTCAGTCGCTCGACGGTCTGGTTGCTCGTTCAGCCCCGGGGTTTCTTGGCTGATGCGCCAGGGCCTGTCGTTGCGGTGGGAATGTGTTAAGTTATCGGCTTAAGCGGCTAAAGTCTCCTAGATTGGGTGGTGAACTTCAAGTGACCCAGCCGGCTCCCCCAGCCCGGGCATGGTGTCTAGCGGAGAAGCAGTTGAGGCTCGAGCCGTTAGCAAGTCGTCCTCGGAAAAACACCGCCGGAGCGCTGCTTGGCGCCTCGGGAGTTTCCAGGGATGCGTGTGACGCGGGAGCGCACCAGTCGATTCGAACGCTACTTGATTTCAGCTGCGAGGGGACATAGCCTGAGTCGCCTGGCCAACTAATGGGCACGCGCTTGGATCACTAACCATGTCCATTCCTTATTCCTTCTTTCTCGTCAGGCACGCCCTGCGCTCCGTTTGGAAGACAACGGCCCGCAGGGGGCTGCGCCTGGTACTCGCGCCTGCTCCCGCACAGAAGCGCATCGCAGTCGAACGCTGGCTACGCGGTCGCGAGGAGGTGCGGGAGCTGAGAGCTGCTGACGTGGTCGTCGTATCTTTCGGCAAGGCGGGGCGCACCTGGCTTCGCGTGATGCTCTCCCGAGTGTATCAGCAGAAGCACGGGCTGCCGCAGAACTCTCTGCTGGGGTTCGACAATTTTCACCACATGAACCCCGAGGTCGCCCGGATCTCCTTCACCCACGACAACTACATCAAGGACTACACGGGACACCGCGATTCAAAAGCCGACTTCTACGACAAGAAGGTGGTGCTTCTGGTACGCGACCCAAGGGACGTGGCGGTCTCTCAATTCTTCCAGTGGAAGTTTCGAATGACGCCGGCCAAGACAAGGCTGCTCAGGTTCCCGGAGCAGGGCGCGGACGTGCCGGTGGTAGAGTTCATGCTGGACCCGAATGCGGGGCTGCCCAGATCGGTGGCTTTTATGAACCTCTGGGCAAGGGAAGCGGCTCGTATAAAGGAACTGTTGCTGATCCGGTACGAAGATCTGCGGGCACGGCCCGAGGCGACCCTGAAGGCCCTCATGGATTTCATGGGGACGCCTGCCACCGACGCGCAGATCCGGGAGGCGGTGGAGTTCGCCTCCTTTGAGAACATGAAGAAGCTGGAAAAGAAGAAAGTGTTCTGGTTCAGCGGTGGCAGGATGGTGCCAGGAGACCGAGGCAACCCTGACAGCTACAAGGTGCGCCGGGCAAAGGTGGGAGGCTACCGCGATTACCTGGAGAATGCCGAAATCGCGCGCGTCGACGCCTTCGTCGAGACAAACTTGACTGACTTCTTCGGCTACGTCGGCAAGTCTGCTAAAGATGGTGCGAGCGCCACGGGTGAGGCCCGGGCGTCGGCCGCTTCGGTCTGAGCGTGCAGGTGGCCACGGGAGGTCGGCGCCGACGGGCGGCCTGCACCGGGCATGGGTGTCGTCTCCGAACGGTTGCCGGGGAGTTTCGATCAAGGATGACGGGCATGGCGAAGGCGACAGGCGCGGGCACTGTTTGCCAACCGACACTCAGTAAATGACCTTGCCCTCAGAAAGGAAATTGGGCACCATTTGCGGCGCATTCGCCCTCTTGAGCAACGCTGAAGGCCGCGCGAGCGCGTTTACCGGTCGGGAGCGACGATTCGGTGGGCAGCAGCTAGCGGTAGAGGCATAACCGGACCAAATTGATGGCAAGCGAGACCTTACCACGAACGGACGGACGCAGCCGCACCTGGCGGCGCTTCAAGAAAGTAGCGCAGCGCCTGGTTCGCCGATCCTACGATTTCATGGGACGACAATCGCTGATCGGAGATCAGCCCATTTTCGACCCCTCCCAGTTCTCCTATGTACCGGTGCTCGAGGACAACTGGGCCGTTATCCGAAAGGAGTTGGATGCCGTTCTCGCCGAACGTGAGAAAATTCCACCGTTTCATGTGGTCTCACCGGACCAGTACAAGATTTCACATGGTGAAAACTGGCGGACGTTTGCCCTCCTCGGCTTTGGCGCCCGAGTTGAGCACAACTGTGCGCGTTGCCCGGAAACCATGCGCGTTCTGGAGGCGATACCGGGCCTTCAGTCTGCTTTCTTCTCCATCCTCGCTCCCGGTTTCCATATCCGTGAGCACCGCGGGGTAACCAAGGGGATAATCCGCGTTCACCTGGGTGTGAAAGTGCCCAAGGCCGCCGACCAGTGCTATATGCGCATCGATGATCAACGCTTCCACTGGGAGGAGGGCAAAGTTGTGGTATTCGACGATACCTTCCGTCACGAGGTGTTCAACAACACCGAAGAGGAGCGTGTCGTGCTGTTTCTTGACGTGGACCGACCCATGCGATGGGTCGGGCGGACCTTGCACAGGGGCTTCGTTGCGCTCATACGGCGGACCGCCTACTACAAGGATCCCATGCGTAACCTGGCGAAATGGGAAGAGCGATTCCGGCTTGAAAGCTAGCTCGGCGGGCTGGATCGTGCCTTTGCCGGAAGCGGGCCGAATGGTTGCGGTGCCACCGGCCACCCGCAGCCGGGAGCGGACGATGCGTGCCTGCCCCGCCGGCGGCGACCCCGATCTCTGACGAACGCTGGACCAAGTGTGCAAGCAACCCTGATTACCGGGGCATCCTCGGGCGTGGGACGGGACGTTGCGCGGCGTCTGGCGCGAATGGGCCATCCCGTCATCGCCGTAGCGCGGCGCCGCGAACTCCTAGATTCTCTGGTTGCCGAGATTGGCGATGCTGGCGGCCGGGCCCATGCCCAGGCCTGTGATGTCACCGATCCGGGGGCGGTTCGGGAGGCGGTCCAAAAGGGCGAGGCGACCTTGGGCCCGATTCAGCGACTCGTGGCCATCGCCGGGGGAGGCCGCAAGACGCCGGCCCGCGACTTGCGGGCATCGGACTTCGAGAGCATCTTTCGAGTCAACGTGATGGGCACGGTCAACTGCATCGAGGCCGTGCTGCCCGCCATGCTCGAACGTCGCTGCGGGCACATCGTGACCATGGGCAGCTTGGCGGGTTATCGAGGTCTGCCCGCCGTCGGCGCCTATTCGGCGGCGAAGGCCGCCGTTCACAATCTAAGCGAGAGTTTGCGTCTGGAGCTTCGAGGCACGGGGATCGATGTCACTCTGGTGACTCCGGGCTTCATCCGGACCAAGCCCCACAAGGCCCGAAAGCCCTTTCAGGTGGAATTGGAAAGAGCCGCCGAGCGGATCTGTGGTGCTATCCTGTTGCGCCGTCCCTATTGCGCTTTCCCGATGCCGCTGGCCTTTGCCTCCGGCGTTGCACGCTGCCTTCCCCACCCCGTCTACGGCTGGCTGGCGCGCTCCCTGTGGCGCGGCAGAAAAGGCTGACTCGGCGTAATGTCCCGCAAATGCCTCGAATGATGGGTGGCAAGGGTTTCGGCGGGATTCGCTCGAGGCTCCGAGTTTCGGCCAGTTTCGTTGCACACCCCGGGCCTCGCGATCGGGAGAGCGGGAGAGAGACCGGTGTCCAGTGGACATCGGTCCCTGCGAGCGGGCATGCCATGGAAGGTATGCCCAGGGATATCGAGCGAAGCAGGACAGCGAAGCGAGCATGGGCCCTGTCCTGACGCTCGGGGCGGTCGTCCCTCGACCGCCGCTGGGTCTGACGACCCTGCCCGCCCCTTCCGGGGTCTGCAACGGGCCTCCACCAGTCGCCTTGCGCGATTCCCGCCGAAACCCCTGCCGGGCCAAAAATCAGCCTAATTCTGTGACAGAACGCTAGTCGGTCACGCGGCGAGCGGCGGGGTACGCTCGAGCACGTCCAGCGCGTCAGGGCGCACGTTGCCTTTCGTCATCTCGTCGCGGAGCATCGCCTCGCTGACCACGCCCTTGTCCATGCATTCACGCAGCAGCCCGAAGAAGAAGCGCTCCTGGTTGGGATCGGGGTGGGGTCTGTAGTGGCCCGCGAAGCGGTACTCACCGAACACGGCGCGGCGCGCCCTGCGCACCCAGTGGCGCGGTGGAAAGAGGCGGAAGGTGTCGGCGGGCCGAAAGTCCACCGGCAGGCCGGTCTTCCAGGGCTGTGTCTTGCGCTTGGTGTTGTGAAGCATTTTCGTTCGTTCGGTAAGGTGGTCGAAGTCGTTCCACTCGCTCTCGAACAGGCCGATGCTGTCCCGGTCCTCCAGCTTCAGGCACACCCAGTCCATATAGTCCCGTTTGAAGGTGAACATCTCGTTGAATTGGTCCTCCGCCCGCCAGTGGCGGAGCTTGGCGCAGTCGAGCAGCATGACGCTGCTTGCCAGGCAGCCGCGCTTGCCCTTGGAGCCAGTCTTGGTCCGGCACATGAGAGCATGCCCCTGCATGTCCCGGGATAGGAGCTCCCAGATGTCACCGATGGCGAACACGTCGGGGTCGATGACCACCGCCCGTCCCTGATAGCCCATGAGCTCCGGCGGCATGAAGCGAAGCGGCGTGAACGACTGCAGGTCGTCGTTGAGCCAGGGTCGTTTGCCGCCGTCCCTGAGGTAGACATCGCCTTCCCGAGCGTGCATGAACGCACATTCCCGATGGTCGATAATGCGGACGTCGAATTTGTCGTTGTTGACTGAATTCCGTCGTAAGGCGTACTGCCCGAGCACGGCTCCCAGCCACTGCTTCTCGTTGGTGTGGATAAAGACACAGTGGTTCACGCTCAGCCCTCCCCTTCTGCCCGGCTTCAGCCAGCGTACGAGGTCCCGATAACATGCGTTATAACCGTAAAGTTTATCGCCGACACGAGCTGCCTGGAAAGAGGCCGGCAACGCCGGTCTTGTGTTTCAGGAAGGCACGCGGTATACCCCTCCGACGTTCGTCGATCGGCAAAGAGATCCGTCCTGCGATGCAGCTCTCCATTCGCCATAAAATCCTGTTGTTCGTCGCGGTTCCGATCTTTCTCATCTATGCGCTGATTCTTGGGTATGCCATCTGGCAGATCCACGAGAACGCCAGGTCCCGGGTGGATGTTCAGATGTCGGAGCTGGTCTCCCATTACGCCAGCCGTTTCGACGCTCTCCTGCAACAGGTTGCCCAGATCGCCCTGACCACGGCCAATCTGCTGGAAAGTGGCTCGGAGCTCTCGCCACAGCAGATCACCGCGTTGCTGGAGCGAAACGTTGCCGGAAACCCGCTGGTTTACGGGGCGGCCCTGGCCTTCGAGCCGGGACGCTACCCGGGCAAGGCCCTGTTCGCGCCCTACGTGCATCGGTCATCCTCGGGCCTCAAGTCCATGGACATCGCCACCACCGGCTACGACTACACGCAACCCGAATGGGAGTGGTGGAATGCACCGAGGGGCACGGGCACATCCCTTTGGACCGAGCCCTACCTCGACGAAGGTGCCGGAAACATCCTGATGAGCACCTACTCCGTGCCCGTCTATCGGGACGGTGAGTTCGTTGCCGTGGCCACGGTGGACATTCCACTGGCGGCACTGAAGGAGCGGCTAGATATCCGAGAGATCGACGAGCGTGACTTCGCCATCGTGTCGGAGAGCGGCCGTTTCGTTTTCCACCACCAGTCCGGGCTCATCGGAAGGTCGATCCTGGACTATGGCCGCGAACTCGGCCGCGACGACCTCTCGCAGCTGGGGCAGCGGATGATGGCGGGCCGGCAGGGCAACATGCGGCTCGCAGGATGGGAGTCGGATGAGCCGCAGCGGGTCTTCTACGCGCCCATCCCTGCAAGCGGGTGGAGCCTCGGCGCACGGATCAGCGAAGCCGAGGCCATGGCCTTTGCCAGACAGCAGGCTTGGTACGCCGTGGTCGCAATCGCCGGCTCGCTGCTGCTGATCATCGCGGGCGTGTGGTTGGTGGCGGGATGGCTCGCCCAGCCCATCGTCAGACTGGACCGGGCTGCGCGGGAAGTCGCTGCGGGCAATCTGTCGGTTCGCGTCAATGTTGAAAGCAGTGACGAAGTCGGACGCCTGGCGAAGAGCTTCTGCGACATGACCAAGCAGCTCGGCGCGCGTGAGCAGGCCCTCAAAGAGCAGGCCGAGGAGCTGGAGCGGCGGGTGGAGGCGCGCACCGCGCAACTGCGCGACCGCGAGACCCGCATACGCACCATGGTGAACAACGTCCCCGGCGTGATCTACCGTTACGCCCTCCACGAGGAATGGACGGTGGACTATATCAGCGACCGAATCGAGGAGATCTCAGGCTATCCCGCCTCGGATTTCGTCGGGAACCGGGTACGCTCCCTGGGCAGCATTGTCCACCCGCAGGACGCGGCGCGCGTGAGGGACACCCTGGCTCGCGCCGTCCAGAGGGTGCAGCCCTACGACCTCGCCTACCGCATAGTCCGAGAAGACGGCGTGGTGCGCTGGGTGAACGAGCGCGGGCAGCTGGTCCCGGTTGAGCCCGGTCAGCCCAAGCGCCTGGACGGGGCGTTGATGGACATTACCGAGCGTAAGGAGGCGGTGGAGCGGCTTGCGGAGGCGGAGGAACGCAGTCGACTATTGCTGGATTCCGCGGGCGAGGGAATTTTCGGCGTCGATGCATCGGGCCGGCTGACCTTCGTGAACCCGGCAGCAGCCGAAATGCTGGGTTATTCCGCCGCCGAGCTCCTCGGCCAGTCCATGCACCAGCTGGTCCACCATTCGCGCGCCGACGGGAGCCCCTATCCGGCGGAGAACTGCCCCATGCACCTGGCTTACCACGAAGGGGCGTCCATGCAGGTCGACGACGAAGTGCTGTGGCGCAAGGATGGCACGAGCTTCGACGTTGATTACACCAGCGTCCCGATGCGCAAGGGCGGGCGTGTCATCGGCGCTGTCGTGGTCTTCCGTGACGTGACCGAGCTGAAACGGGCCAACCAGGCGCTGCACGAACACCGCGAACGCTTGAAGACGATTCTGACCACTGCTAACGAGGGCTTCTGGCAGGTCGACAACCAAGCCGTGGTGCAGGAGGTGAATCCGGCGATGGCTGCAATTCTCGACCGGCCGGCAGAGTCGGTCATCGGCCGCCGCATCCATGATTTCCTCGACCCGGCCAACGCGGCAATTCTGGAGGCGCAGCTCCGTATCCGCGAGCGCGGGGAGCCGTCCTCATACGAGATTTCTCTCACCCGCCCCGACGGCAGCCAGATCCCGTGCCTGTTCCATGCCACCCCGCTGTGGGACAACGGCGGCCGCAAGATAGGCTCCTTCGCCATGATCACCGACATGACGGAAACCCAGCGCGTGCAGCAGGTGCTGGTGCAGGCGAAGCGCGCGGCGGAGGAGGCCGCCAAAGCGAAATCCGATTTTCTGGCCAACATGAGTCACGAAATCCGCACGCCGCTGAACGGGGTCATCGGCTTTACCAACTTGGCTATGCGGACCGAGCTCAGTCCCCAGCAGCGGGATTATCTGGACAAGATCCAAGTCTCATCCAGCGCCCTGCTCAACCTGATCAACGACATCCTGGACTTCTCCAAGATCGAAGCCGGAAAGCTGGACATCGAGACAATCGATTTCCGTCTTCAGGACGTGCTCGACGAGCTGGTGGACCTGTTCGCAGGGCGGGCCACCGAGAGAGACATCGAGTTCGTCGTTGCCCGGGAGCATGACGTTCCCAACGCGCTTGAAGGCGACCCTCTGCGCTTGCGGCAGATGCTCGTCAACCTGGTGAGCAATGGCTTCAAGTTCACGGAGCATGGCGAGATATTCGTGCACGTGCTGCTGCAGGCAGAGGAGGAGAGCGCCGTGCGCCTGCGCTTCGAGGTGCGCGATACGGGCATCGGCATTCGCAAGGCGAAGCTGCACACGCTGTTCGATTCCTTCACCCAGGCCGACGGCTCTACCACCCGCCGGTACGGGGGCACCGGGCTGGGTCTCGCCATCACCCGCCAGTTGGCGCACCTGATGGGCGGTGCCGTGGGGGCGGACAGCGATGTGGGCAAAGGATCCACCTTCTGGTTCGAGCTCCCCTTCGGCCGCCGCGAGGCTGCGGAGGTTGCCGGCCATCACCTCGGCGCCGACCTACGGGGCCTCAGGGCGCTGGTCGTGGATGACAACGATCTGAGCCGGCAAGTGATCGTGGACATGCTGTGCTCGTTCGGTCTCCAGGTGTATGACTCCCCCGATGGTGAGTCGGCCGTCGGGATGCTTGCCGATGCCGGGGCGAGAGGCGAACCCTACGCCCTGGTACTCATGGACGGCAACATGCCTGGTCTGGATGGCATTGCCGCGGCACGACGGATCCGCGCGGACAACGAGTTCGGAACGGTGCCCATCGTGCTGATTACGACCTATGGTCGGGAGCACGAGAGGCAGCTGGGGGAGCGGATTGGCATAGACGGGTTTCTGACCAAGCCGGTGCAGCAGTCGGCGCTCTTCAACATCCTGATGGAGGTTCTCGGCGGGACGCCAGAGGCGGTCGCGCGACCGGCCTCGGGGGGCGGTCCACGGGTGACAGGCTTGGCCGACGTCGTGCTGCTTCTGGCCGAGGACAATGTCATCAACCAGGAGGTGGCAGTCGGCCTGCTCTCCGCGGAAGGTATCGAGGTCGATATTGCCAACAATGGCGCCGAGGCGGTGGAGATGGTTTGCAGACGTCGTTACGAGGCAGTACTGATGGATGTGCAGATGCCTGCGATGGATGGTGTCCAGGCCACGCAGCGGATCCGGGAGGACAAACGCCTCGACCAGCTTCCTATCATCGCCATGACCGCTCATGCGATGACCGGTGACCGGGAAAAGTGCCTTGCCGCAGGGATGAATGACTATGTCGCCAAGCCGGTCGACCCGGCGGAGCTCTTCGAGGTGCTCGGCAAATGGCTGGCGGGCAGAAAGCACGCAGGCAGCCAGGCCGCGTCTGCGCGAGCGGCGACGGCGCACAATCAGCCCGACGGCCTCGATGAGCTTCCTGGTTATGATGTGGCGGATGCGCTGGACCGACTGCGCGGCAACCGGACGCTCTACCGCAAGCTGCTTGCTGATCTGGCGAGCAGCCACGCGGCTGCCGACGATGAATTGCAGGCGCTGGTGGACGCCGGCGAGCTCGTTGCGGCCCGGGCTGCAGCTCATAATCTCAAGGGCCTGGCGGGCAACCTCTCGGCGACGGCACTCTTCGAGTCGGCCGCTGAGCTGGAACAAGCCCTCGGTCTTGTGCTCGAGAGCGAGAATCAGGATACCGGCGAACTGGCTCCGGGCCTCGCCAGGCTCAGTGGCGAGCTGAAGGCGGCGATTGCCGCAGTGCGCTCGCTTGAGGCTGCGGAACCTGAACAAGCGGAGGCCGCGCCGGTGGAGATGGGTGTAGAACCTGAGCTGGCCAGGGATCACCTGGTTAAGCTGGCGCAGCGTATACGCGAGGGCGCGGAAGTGGGCGACATCATGGATGTGAAAGCGGCCCTTGGCGAGCTTCCCACGGGTTTCTCTTTCCGGGGAAGCTTCGCGCGCATGGCGGAGGACTTCGATCTGGAAGGCCTCGCCAGGTTGGCGTCGGAGCTGGAGCGGAAGGCGGGTTGACAATCGGCCTCAGCCGCCCTGCATTCGGAGCTGTATACCACGCGCCCACCTCGGTCGAAACGCTGGAACTCGACGGCCCAGTCGCTGTTGCCTTCGGCGGCGGCTCAGTCGGGCGGCGTTGTCGCAGCGGTCGGACGGTTGGCCGTTGCTTCTTCGCCAGGCGGCTGCTCAGCCTGCTCTGCGGGCTCCGGGGGCTTGCCGGCTCCCAGACGCGAAAGCAGGCGGCGCCAGGTGCCCAGCAGCTGCTCCCGGTCCGGTGAGGCCCTTGCGAATATGACGGAGATCGACTCCCGCTGGTTCGCATATCCCTCCGTGATACAGCTTTCGCCCTGCAGGCAGGACAAGCGCAATCGATAGCAGGGCGAGGCGGGTCGGTGGTCGACCGGATCGATGATAATGCTGTCCATGTCCACCGTGCCTGCGGTGATGACGTATCGCTTTGCGTGCTTCACTGCGCGCAGCGCTTCCGCGGCTTCCTGGTACGGTGTCACCTCATAACTGGTCTTCACGGTCAGCTTGTCGTCGCGCAGGTCGAGGCGAACGCCTCGGGCCATCGTGTTGGCGAGAATGGCCGCCGGGTTGTCCTGGCGGCATTTTCCACTCCTTCGGTTGAGGTATCCGACCAGCCCCTGATTGGTCAGCCTGGTCTGGTCTATCGGTCCGGGAGCAGCGCCCTCGAGCGCCCGCAAGGTCTCGCGGCTGGGGCGGCCGGTGACAGACAGCTCCTGGTCGCGCTGGAACGTGCGCAGGGCTTCCACGGTTTGTTTGCCCAGCCTGCCGTCGATGGTGCCGAGTCTGTAGCCGAGCCTGACCAGACGGTGCTGGGCCTGCTCCACCTTGAACTCGTAGCGGCTCGAAGACTGTTGAGCGGCCGTGTCAGCGGTCGGGATCAAGAAGGCGCTCCAACACAGGGCGGCGCGCAGCAGTTGTACGCGAACAGTTGCCTGTGCGGTGATGCCCATGGTGGAACTAATGCGCGGAAGATGCCCGCGGCGCCAGTGGCGGGGCCTCAAGCGGTTCGGGAAGACACCTTGCGCCTGCTCTCGTGCCGGGTTACCAGGTCGACGGCCTCGGCTTCGGCCCGGGACAAGCCGCTTTCCATCAGCCTCTTGACTACCCGTTCGCGGGTGGGCGCATCCTGGGGGGCGGCGCCCTCCCAATGCTCACGGATGACCTGTCGAACGGCCTTCAGCAGGCGCGTATCATAGTTGAACGGCCACTGGTTGCCGCCACTACCTTCACGTTGCTCGGGCATCAGAAACGGTGCCCAGAGCTTCTCCTCAGTCGTCCACCGCTTGAGGGTCTCCCTGAGGTAGTACTGCTCTCCCGGCACGTGCCTCTCGGCAGGTTGGCGATGCATGAAGCGCTCATAGTATTCCCGCTCGCCGGTATCTCGATCCGGCGCTAGTCCTTGAGTCAGCTGCCGCATCATCGCCTGTACCTCTGGGGGCACGGGGTGGTTCTCAGTCGGGCCGAATGGCTCCAAGTCGCAGAGCAGGAAAGCCGCCTCCCGCAGACTGAACGCAGTTACCCTGTCCCACTTTGCGTAATCTGGCTTAGCCATGTTCGTCCTTTCCCGAATTGCCAGTCTCGCGTAATCCACGCTGCTATCAAAGCTACCACGGACGCGCTCTCGACCAAAACCCCGTGGTGGCCTCGCCGTGGTTCCGCAGGCCCATTCGCCAGCTCCGGTGTAGCCTTTGTCACGGCTCATGAACCATCCGCCCGTGCCAGGCGGCAGCAGCTTTGATGCGCAAAATCTGTGGTGCGTCGCCTGTTCGTTGCCTGCGACAGGCTGCAAGTCGAGGCGGCCGCTGGGTTGTTGCAGCTGGATCTGGCAGGTGGATACCGGCCGCATCGGAAACGAACGCCGCCAATGGAAGCGTTCGCCTGTCAGTCTGATGGGCCCGGTAGGACTCGAACCTACGACCAAGGGATTCACTACATCCCGACATTTCTGCCGGGAGCGGACTATCTCATCACCCTCAACCGGATTGTTAGGGCGCGGGACGCTCGACGCCTGTCATTAAGGACACTCAAGTCCTCAGGTAGTCTCTGCACCTTCCAGGAGTGTACCCCCGGCTTGGCTCAGGGTTGCCATCAGCCGCGCTGCTAAGGTTTCCCTGAATTCATCCCGTTCACTTCACGCCTTTCGGCATGAAGGCACCGTTCGCGATGAGTCCCCTGCTCTAACCAACTGAGCTACAGGCCCAAAGAAGGCTGTAGTTTAACAGAGTTTGGCTTGGGCTTGTTGCTGGGACGGAAGCGTGAGTGCTGTCGATGGCCCTGCCTCAGGTGTCGCGGCGAAGGTCGTGATCCGTTGCGCAGCAATCCTCGGGCGGCGCTCTATCGCGCGCCTAATCCAGGAAGCTGCGCAGGGTTTCGGAGCGGCTCGGGTGCCGAAGCTTGCGCAAGGCTTTGGCTTCGATCTGGCGAATCCGCTCGCGCGTGACATCGAATTGCTTGCCGACCTCCTCAAGGGTGTGGTCGGTGTTCATGTCGATACCGAAACGCATGCGCAAAACCTTGGCTTCTCGCGGCGTCAGTCCGGCGAGCACGTTTTGCGTGGCTTCGCGCAGTCCCTCGAAAGTTGCCGTTTCACCAGGTGCCATGGTTGCCAGGTCTTCAATGAAGTCGCCCAGATGTGAGTCCTCGTCATCGCCGATGGGCGTCTCCATGGAAATGGGTTCCTTGGCGATCTTGAGCACCTTGCGCACCTTATCCTCGGGCATCTCCATCCGCTCGGCCAACTCTTCCGGGGTCGGTTCCCGACCGTTTTCCTGCAGCATCTGGCGAGAGATCCGGTTGAGCTTGTTTATGGTCTCGATCATGTGAACCGGAATACGGATCGTACGCGCCTGGTCGGCTATGGAGCGCGTGATGGCTTGCCGTATCCACCAGGTGGCGTAGGTGGAAAACTTGTAGCCTCGCCGGTACTCGAATTTATCTACCGCCTTCATGAGACCGATATTGCCTTCCTGGATGAGGTCGAGAAACTGCAGTCCCCGGTTGGTGTATTTCTTGGCGATAGATATCACCAGGCGTAGATTTGCCTCGACCATTTCCTTTTTTGCCCGGCGAGCCTTGGCCTCGCCAATGGACATGCGTCGATTGATATCCTTGATTTCACCGATTTTCAGACGACTGCTTTCTTCCAAGGCAGCCAGCTTGCGCTGCAAGCGCTGCACTTCCTCCACGTGACGTTCCAGAGCAGGGGGAGCGTCGGCCTTGCTCGTGAAAGCGGGCAACCAGCCCAGGTTGGTCTCGTTGTCCGGGAAGGCCTTGACAAACGCTTTGCGCGACATCCTGGCCTGGTTCACGCAGATGTACATGATCTGGCGCTCCAGGTCCCTGATGCGCTCGATAACGTGGCGCAGGTTGTGCGTGAGCCTTTCGACGATCTTCGGAGACAGCTTGAACTGCAGAAAGCAGTCAGAGAACTCATGGCGGACATTGACGCAACGCTTCGAGTCCGGGCCGTGCTTCTCGGCCAGCTTGATGGCTTTGTCGTAGAGCGACTGCAGGTCGGCAAACCGCCGGCGGGTCTCCTCGGGGTCCGGGCCAGTGTCCAGAATCTCGGATACGGAGTCGTCCTGGGTGTCGGCGTCATTGTCGGCCGGGGCTGGGGCGGGGGCAGCTATTGCCTGCTCTTCGGTGGACGGATCCACGAAACCGCTGATGACGTCCGCTAGCTTGATTTCGCCCGCTTCATGCAGGGCGTACTCCCGGAGAAATTCTGCGATGGAGTTGGGATAGCTCGAGAGGGCCTTGAGCACCTGGTCGAGGCCCTCTTCGATGCGCTTCGCTATCTGGATTTCGCCCTCTCGGGTCAGGAGGTCGACAGTACCCATCTCCCGCATGTACATGCGTACGGGGTCGGTGGTGCGACCGAATTCGGCTTCCAGGCTCGCCAGCGCAGCTGCCGCTTCCTCAGCTGCCTCTTCATCATCGGACGTGGCTGCCACGTCGGTGAGCAACAGGGCCTCATCGTCTGGTGCCGTCTCGTGCACCGCGATGCCCATGTCATTGATCATGCTGATGATATCTTCGATCTGCTCGGGATCGACAATACCTTCGGGCAAGTGGTCATTGACCTCGTGGTAGGTCAGGTAGCCTTGTTCCTTGCCCTTGGCGATAAGGGACTTTAGCTGGGATTGCTGCTGGTCCAGTTCCATAAGCGCTTGTTTATTAAGGTAGGTGAGGCCAGAGGCAACTTCTAAGTATATCACGCGGGACCTAGACTCACCATTTCGTCTAGGGTTCCTGACCTTTCGCCGTATTGCTGTCTCGCAGCAGCCCGGCAAACTCGCGCTTTTCGTCTTCGCTTAGGCTTGCGGTCGAGGCCTTCTTCTGTAGCTGGCCAAGCCGCTGTTCTTTTATTTTAGACTGCAATTTTCGGATGGCATCTTGAAACTCCCGCTCGCGGTCGCCGCCGAAGGCAATGGGATCTTCTGCCACCGCCAGTTTCCGCAGATGAATCCCAAAGTCGGTTTCGCGGAAATGCTCGACTATCCCTGCGGTGCTGAGTTGGGGCTTGGCATGAAGTAATTCAAGCAACTGCGTCAGCACGTCAGCACCAGCCAGTTCCAGCTCGGCGAATGCCCGGTGGTCGTCCACGGTCTGCGCGAGTCCCGGTGCGTGGAGCA
>JASJBY010000347.1 GCA_030066245.1 Gammaproteobacteria bacterium | reverse complement strand
CGAGCGCGATATCAGCCGCGAAGCGACAGCGGATCGTTCGGATCCACCCCATCCATGAAGGCGACCCGCCGGTCGCTGTTCGTCACCTGGTAAACCTGGCCAATCCAGTTACCAACCACGGCCTCTCCGGTATCGTGCCAGGTGTTGTCCAGTCCGGCCTCGATGAGTCGCTCCGGAAACTCGGGCAGAGGTGCCCGGCGCCCGCGGGCGGCCAGAAGCAGGTCCCGATACTCGTCCAGCACCGCCTGCTGCTGGACGTTGAGGTAGTGGTCGGGAAACGGGGGGTAGTCTTCCCGCGCCCCGTTGGCGAAACGCAGGATCTCCCGCTTGTACTCCTTGAGCAGGCTGACCGTGTCGTACTCCGGGTGGCCCTGGAAGTAAACGACCCGAAACAGGTCCTCGCTCACGGCGAGATGGACGCCGGCCACAGGGCTCTCCACCAACACGTGCAGCCCTGCCGCATCGAACTGGTCTCGGCCGACCTCGTTGAATCGCGAGTGGGGAACGTCGAAACGAGTGTTCACATCATTCACCAGAGGGTGGCCCCGGTCGACCACCTGGTGCTGGTAGACACCCCAACGCTTGGCCAGCAGACGGCGCCGCCGCTGGCCGTGCCGGAACTGCAGCATGGCATGCGTGGCCAGACAGGAGCAGAGAATCGACGTGACGCGCTGCTGCGCCCAATCCATCACCTGGATGAGCGGATCCCAGAAAGGCTCGGCCGAAAGATCCGGGTGGGTCACGTTTGCCCCGGTGATGATCAGCGCATCCAAGCCGTCCCGCTTGAGCTGCTCGAAGGGCTCGTAATAGCGCTCTACATGCTCCTGTCCTCTGGCACCGCGCTTGAGCTCGGGCAGCGTGAAAGGATGCATGTAGAACTGCGCGATTTGATTGGCCTCTCCCACCAGCCGATAGAACTGCCGCTCGGTGGCTGCCAGCGCTTCATCCGGCATCATGTTGAGCAAACCCACGTGCAGTTCGCGGATGTCCTGATGCATGGCGCGATCCGGTGACAGGATGGTCTGGCCTTCCTGCCGCAATCGATCGAAAGTGGGCAAGCTACTGTGTGCCACCAGGGGCATGTTCAGACCCTCCGCGCCACGGCCTCCTCCACCAGCACCAGGAAGTCAGCTGCGTCCCTGACGCGTGCAAGCTCTTCGGTGGTCACCGTGCAGCCGTAGCGCTCAGCTATCTCCTCGTAGCGTGGCAGCCGAGACCGGAAAAGCTTGGGGAACACCCAGCGCACGAACTCATCCGGATCCACCATGGCCACGTAGGGGAGGCCTTTCTCCTGCAGGTAGACATCCAGCTCGGCGTCCAGGAAAGCCTCGCGATAATACAGCGGTTTCGGATCGGCCTCGGCACGGCGTATGAGTTCTCGCTCATCGGCTTCGGTGGTTCGGATATACAGCATCAGGGTGTGATCGTGCAGCAGCCGGATAACACCGTCGTCTTCGAGCTCACAGAGACTGCCGCCGGCATCGTTGACAAAATGCTGGTAGCCGTAGATGTGTTGTGCCTTGCGGATGAAAGCGGGCACGTCGCGCATGGCGGCTATCTCCGCCTCCCTGTGGAGCGCCTGCCTTCGCTTGAACTCGCCGAGCGGCAGGCCCCCCATGTCCGGACGGCCGAGCTTGCACAGAAAGCTCGATACCGGGGTCAGCCTGTCGGCGGTAATGTTGTTTCTGATTGAGATGGCGTCGGCACGCAAGAGCTGCTGCAGGAAAGGGACCTGCATGGCCTGACGCTTGATATTATCCAGTATCGGCTCGTCCAGATAGCGGGTTCCAATGCGGTAGTCCCCGGAGTAATGAAACCAGTGGTCTTTACGTAGCACCTGCGCGAGCCGGGTCTTGCCCACACCGGACATGCCCAGCAGGGTTATGCTCTTGTGCTGCCAGGCCCTGAATTCTTCGACAGTAAGCTCCACGTCCCTCCCTTTGACGCGCATGCGCCTACATGCTCATCTCCAGGTCGTCGATAACGGCCTCGACGCCCGCCTCGGCACATGCCTCGTCGGTTTCCCCGGAGGGTGCGCCGCTTACTCCCACGCCCCCAAGCATCCGGCCGCCGGCTTGGATGGGCACGCCGCCCGCTGACATCACCAGGCCGTCAAGTCGCCCTATAGCGGTGTTTGCGCGCGCACCCAGCGCTGACGTGGGCGCACCGAAATTGACGGCCGTGAACGCCTTCTGCCTGCTGATGGACAGGGTGATCGGCGGCGCGATGGTGTCCCGCAGCACTGCCTGCACGGTGCCATCACGGTCCACCACCGTGACGCCAATTTGAATGCCCTGCTTTCGGCAAGCGTCAATCGTCGCCTGCGCCACAGCCAGAGCCGCCTCCATGGATAAGCGTTTCACCGAAACCGTGAGCGGGGCCTCCTCGTCGGCGCTTGAGACCGCCGCCGCGGTCAGCATCGCGGCTGCACAAAAGCCCGCCAGACTCAGTTTCATCGGTTTTCCCCCTACATGTACTTGCAGCCAGGCACGGCGACCGCATGGCGACACCAACCAGCCCCTCTGAGGCGGCACCAGCCGTCGGTGCGTGCGACAGCCGGAGGCCAGGTGCCGATTCCCGGTCAGTCCTCCAGCTGCTGGATGCCGTCCAGATACCAGGTTGGCGTCGCGGCGTCGGCCTCGCGCACGAAGTGCCACACCTCACGGGTCTGCTGGCCGCGTTCGGCAGGACCCGATGAATCGTCCTCTTCTCGAAGGAAAGCGTCGAACAGAACGCTGACCTCTACGGTGTTGCCGACCTGCCGCACCTCCAGAACCTGGGCGTCAAGCGACAACACGTCGGTCCGGTTCTCGCCGCGGCGCTCCTGCAGCTGCGCGCTGACTTCGGCGAAGACGGACGGCGTGGTGAAGCGCTCTATCTCGTCCAGATCGCCCCGGTCCCACGCCTCCTGGAACAGGCGGTAGGCTCTTTCGGCGCCTTTAAGAAAGCCGCGTTCGTCGAAATCCGAGGGCATTTCCTCATCGCCAGCCGGGCTCTGGTCGCCCGCGTCCGACTCGTTCACGGCAGCCGCGGGCGACTCGCCCGCGCCAAATTTTCGCTGCATGGCATCGCTGTCGAGCCCCCAGTCCCGGCGGCTCTCGGCGCCCGGATCGGCTGCTCGCTGCGCTGCCCCGCTGGGTACGGAAGCACCATCCCCGGGCGCTGCGCCACCTTCTGGTTGTCGAACTGAGCGGCGGGCGCGGGCCGCGAAAAGGCGGTAAAGCAGGAAGGCAATCAAAGCGAAAATGGCGATGTCGAGGAAATTGAGGTTCTCGAAGGCGCCGCCAAAGAACAGGGCGCCAAGCAGCCCACCAAGGGCCAAGCCGCCGAGCATGCCCCACATCCCTCCCCGGTTAGCCAGCTGCGCCTGGCGTTGCGCATTCTGCTGCTGGGCCGCCTGCTGGCGTTGCGAGGGGCGGGTCGGGGTCGTGGACCGTTTGAACGGGGTGCTGTGCGAAGGCCGACTGCCGAAAGACTTACCGCCGCCAAAACGCTTGGCCTCGGCGTCCTGAAGACCAACCACTGAAAGACCGACCACCGCCACAATGCCCGCCATGAAGCCTGATATTTTCATCTGTCGTACCCTGCTGTCGGAGCCAGAACGCCAGTATACGTCCGACGCGACCTTAAATGTGCCTTTGATTGAGTGGCTGGAGCGGCCGCCCGCGGCCCATCCGTTATCAGGACCGAGTGGAACCCCGCGCCGTGCGGCGACTCATCGATGCCACGTAGACCGGTTTTCCCAGCTGACGAAGACATATGCCATCCACGCCGGTCAGGCCGATGCGTCGCCGCCTCGATGTTCAGGCGAAGCCGTGAGTCACCCTTCATGCCAATCCCGACGTTGGCGGGGTGGGATACCCGCGTCCCGGTCGGTGGGCCATCCCTGGCGCCGTTCAGACCAATCGGGCCGGACCGCCAGCCTAGTCCATGGGTCACCTCGCGCCGGTTGTAATCGGACGTGGCAGCTTACTGCCTGCCACCGCGGCAAGAGCTGTTACCAAGACCGCCGGACCGGATGGAGGTGGCGGCGACGACCCCGCCTCTCGCCTGTTAGCCGTGGGCGATAGCCTTCTTGGTGAACAGATAGTCCTGAAGCTCCTTGGAGAATGTGGAATCCTGCCGGCGAATCCATTCCAGCACCATGGCGGCGTGCTCCTTCTCCTCATCGCGGTTGTGCGCGAGAATGGCCTTCAACTCGGGGCTCTTACACGCATCTACCCGCTGGTTGTACCAATCCACCGCCTCGAGCTCCTCCATGAGCGAGATGATGGCGCGATGCATGTCACGGGTCTCGTCGGAAAGCTCGCTAACAGGCTCATGATAACCCTCGTTGGCCATTGTCAGTCTCCTTTTACGGGTCGCCGATTAAGGTTGTTCTGAGTCGAGGCAACGAGCCGCCGACGGGGTCAATGCAGATCCGCCGCCAGGGAGTCCCTGGTCACGCCCGGCATCCCCTCGACCGCGTAAGTATACGCGTCGTGCGCCACGCCCGCGGAGATGTCTGCACCCCGTCGCGCCGCCTCGGCCATTTCCGGTGTCAGCTCGAAGCGAACGAAGTGTACAGAGGACGTCTTGCTCTCGTCCTCCCGGTCAAGATCCTCGTCGGCGACGGCCCAGACCCGGTCGAATCCGGCTACTCGCACCCAAACCCGATCCTCGACACCGATCATGCGTGCGAGAGCGGTGCGGCGCTCCTCGGCGTTGGAAAACTCAACCATGAATGTGGCTTTCCAGTTGGAGCCGTCCGGAATCAGTGGGTTGTAGGCGTCGAGCTCATCCTGCACCAGTTCCGGCTCAAAAATGCGTTCCACTCGCAGCATTTCTTGAACCTGGTACTTGATAGTCAAAGCATCCTCGAAATAGAGGGCGGCGTTGGGGCCAAGAGAGACGCGCCGTGGACGCTTGTGCGCAATTACTTCTCGGCGAAACTCCGAGCGAACCCGGGCATACTCTTCGAGACTTTGCAAGTCTCCATGGGTAAGTTTGTTCAATGGTGTGTCTCCTGCGTGCAAAGGGGAATGCGACAACAAGCCCGGAGTGAGCGGGACCGGCTGCCGCCGAAGTAGCCCATGTCTGCCGGCCGGTGGGCCGGTTCCGGCGTCTCGCTTCAGTCTTCCAGGTTGTCCAGGGCCTTCTGGAAACGATTGGCGTGGGAGCGCTCGGCCTTGGCCAGCGTCTCGAACCAGTCGGCGATCTCGTCGAAGC
>JASJBY010000346.1 GCA_030066245.1 Gammaproteobacteria bacterium | reverse complement strand
CCCCCCAATAGCCCTACAACCGCTCCGGTCAAGCACGTGGCCAGAACGCCTGCGACTACGCTCTTCGGTCCCAGGGCGACGATCTCGGCCCGCCGTTCCGGCGCCATGGCGGTCATGCCGCCGAGCATGATGCCGAGACTGCCCAGGTTGGCGAAACCGCACAGGGCGTAGGTCAGCACGAGGCGGCTGCGCGGACTCAGCGCCTCGGTGGGCAGGCCGGCGAGGTCGAGATAGGCAAGCATTTCGTTGAGCACCACCTTGGTGCCCAGCAAGGCACCGGCCAGGTGGGCTTCGCTCCAGGGTATGCCCATGAGCCAAGCCACCGGCGCCATGATCCAGCCGAGCAGCCGCTGGAAAGTCAGAGGCTCGCCGACCACGTTGGGCAGCAGCCCCAGCAGCAGGTTTGCCAGACTGACCAACGCTACGAAAACCACCAGCATGGCGACGATGTGGGCAAGCAACCGCAAGCCACCAACGGTCCCCTGGGTGACCGCGTCCATGGCGCTGCTCGCCTCGTGAGGCAATTCGATGCCACCCTCGGTCTCCCGTTCGGTCTCCGGCACCATCAGTCGCGCAATCATGATGGCAGCGGGCGCGCTGATGATAGATGCGGTGAGGATATGGCCCATGGCGTCGGGCAGCACAGTCGCGAGGATGGTGGCGTACAGCACCATGACCGTGCCTGCGACGGTAGCCATGCCGCAGGTCATGAGCGCGAACAGCTCAGCCCGGGTCATCCGCGCCAGGTAGGGCCTTACCAGCAGGGGCGCTTCCACCATGCCCACGAAAATATTCGCGGCGGCACCCAGCCCGACGGCACCGCCCACGTTCATGCTGCGCTCCAGCAGCCATGCGAAGCCTCGAACCACCAGCGGAAGTACGCGCCAGTAGAAGAGCAGGCTGGACAGTGCGCTGATGACCAGAATCAGGGGTAATGAGCGGAAAGCGAGTACGAAGCTGGCTCCCGCCTGACTCTCTTGGAACGGTGGCTCTCCGCCGCCGAGGAATCCGAACACGAACGTCGTGCCGGCTTCGGTAGCCTGCTGCAACCCCAGGATCGCCTGGTTGAGCAGCAGGAACGCCTCCTGCACGATATCCAGATTGAGCAGCAGGAACGCCACGCCCCCCTGAAGGCCGAGGCCGACAAGGACGATGCGCAGTGACACGGCCCGCCGGTTCTCGCTCATCAGCCAGGCTATGGCCGAGAACGCCACCAGCCCCAGGACGGCCTGAATGTGAAGCATGCCCGATGAGAACTCAGTCTTCGGGCTCGTAGCCGAGGTTGGGTGCCAGCCACCTCTCCGCCTCTTTGAGGCTCATGTCCTTGCGGCGCGCATAGTCCTCGACCTGGTCACGATTAACCAGGCCAACGGCGAAGTAACGGGACTCCGGGTGGGAGAGATAAAGGCCGCTGACTGCCGCCGTGGGCACCATAGCCATGCTCTCCGTAAGCCTTATGCCCGTGTTTTCCTGCGCGTTCAGGAGCCGCCAGAGCAGATCCTTTTCGCTGTGATCGGGGCAGGCAGGATAGCCAGGTGCAGGCCGGATCCCGGCGTACTGCTCGCGTATCAGCGCATCGTTATTCAGCGCTTCTCCCTCGGCATATCCCCAGAACTCCTTGCGCACGCGTTCATGCAAGCGCTCGGCAAAAGCCTCCGCAAGGCGGTCGGCGAGGGCTTTGAGCAGAATTGCGTGATAGTCATCGTGGGCCGCCTCGAACTCTGCAAGCCTTTCATCGATGCCGATGCCTGCGGTCAACGCGAAGGCGCCCAGATAGTCCTTGAGACCGGACTCGACGGGGGCGACGAAATCGGCAAGGCACCGATGCGGCTTCCCGGGCGGGCGTTCGGTCTGCTGGCGAAGGCCGTGCAGCACCGCAAGCACGTCGCGACGGTCGTCGCTCGTGTACAAGAGAATATCATCGCCCGAGCGGTTGGCCGGGAACAGGCCGATGACGGCACGCGCCTTCAGCCACTGCTCGTCCACGATTCTTGCCAGCATTCCGCGAGCGTCGGCCATGAGCTTGCGGGCCTCTTCACCCACCAACTCATCCTCCAGGATGCCGGGGTAGCTCCCGGCCAGCTCCCAGGCTTTGAAAAACGGCGTCCAATCGATGTAGGACGTGAGCTCCTGCAGGGGGTAGTCGTCGAATACCTGCACGCCCGGAACGGCCGGCACGGGCGGCGTATAGCCGGACCAGCCGATGACCGTCCCGTTCGCCCGGGCATCTTCCAGGCTCGACCAGCGGGTCCGGCCCCGCCGGGCGGCGTGCTGCTGGCGCTTTGTCTCGTAGTCGGAGCGTACCTTGGAGACGTACTCCGACCTCCGGTCCTCGCTGATCAGGCTCTGGGCCACGCCCACCGCCCGGGAAGCATCTTTCACGTAGACCACCGGTCCGTCGTAGCTCGGGTCGATCCTGACGGCGGTGTGCATGACAGAGGTGGTCGCGCCGCCGATGAGCAGCGGCTGGCTGTAGCCGAGACGCTGCATTTCGGCGGCCACGTGGACCATTTCATCCAGGGAGGGGGTGATCAGGCCCGACAGGCCGATGATGTCCACCGCCTGCTCCCGCGCTGCGTCCAGTATCTTCTGCGCCGGCACCATTACGCCCAGGTCCACGATCTGGAAGTTATTGCACTGCAGGACCACGCCGACGATGTTCTTGCCGATATCGTGCACGTCGCCCTTGACCGTCGCGAGCAGGATCTTTGCCGCCGGTCCACCACCACCGCCGGCCGCCTTCTCGGCCTCGATGTAGGGCACCAGATGAGCCACCGCTTTCTTCATCACCCGCGCCGACTTCACGACCTGGGGCAGAAACATCTTGCCGTCGCCGAACAGATCGCCTACGACGTTCATACCGTCCATGAGCGGCCCTTCGATAACGTGCAGGGGTCGCTCGGCATTACAGCGGGCTTCCTCCGTGTCGTCCTCGATGTACTGGTCTATCCCCTTGACCAGAGCGTGCTCGAGCCGCTTCTCCACGGGCCATTCCCGCCAGGCCAGGTCTTCGGAGCGGGCCTCGGCGCCACCCTCTCCCCGGTACTTGTCCGCAACCGCCAGCAGACGTTCCGTCGCATCCTCGCGCCGGTTCAGAACCACATCCTCCACGCGATCTCTCAGTTCCTGAGGAAGCTGTCCGTAAATCGCCAGCTGGCCGGCATTGACGATGCCCATGTCCATGCCCGCGGCTATGGCATGGTAGAGAAAGACCGAGTGGATGGCCTCGCGCAGGGGATTGTTGCCCCGAAACGAGAAGGACACGTTGGAGACACCGCCGGAGACCAGCGCGTGGGGCAGGTCCCGCTTGATGCCGCGGGTCGCCTCGATGAAGTCGACGCCGTAGTTGCGGTGCTCCTCGATACCGGTCGCCACGGCGAAGATATTCGGGTCGAAGATGATGTCCTCGGCGGGAAAACCCACCTGCTGGGTGAGGATCCCATAGGCCCGGGTGCAGATGGCGATACGGCGCTCCAGGTTGTCGGCCTGCCCCTGCTCATCGAAGGCCATGACGATGACGGCGGCCCCGTACCGGCGCGCCAATGTCGCCTGCTCGATGAAAGGTGTCTCCCCCTCCTTGAGGCTGATGGAGTTGACCACGGGTTTGCCCTGGACGCATTTCAGCCCCGCCTCGATTACCGCCCATTTCGACGAATCAATCATTAACGGCACGCGCGCAATGTCCGGCTCCGAGGCCACCAGGTTGAGGAACGTGCTCATGGCGTGCTCGGCATCCAGCATGCCCTCGTCCATGTTGATGTCGACGATCTGGGCGCCGTTCTCCACCTGCTGGCGGGCAACATCGAGGGCAGCGCTGTACTCCTCGGCGAGGATCAGCTTCTTGAAGCGCGCCGAGCCTGTCACGTTCGTGCGCTCCCCCACGTTCACGAACAGGGATTCATCACTGATGCTGAGCGGCTCCAGGCCCGCGAGCCGGCAGGCTGGAGACGGCTTGGGTACTTGGCGTCGCGGCATGTCGCGGACGGCCTCGGCAATCGCGCGGATGTGTTCAGGGGTCGTGCCGCAGCAACCGCCGACGATGTTCAGGAAACCGCTTTCGGCGAACTCCCGCAGCACGGGAGCCATGTCCTCAGGCCCCTCGTCATAGCCGCCGAATTCGTTTGGCAGGCCCGCATTGGGATGAGCGGAAACGTAAGTGTCCGCCACCCGGGCCAGGTCCTCCACGTGCGGTCTGAGCTGAGTGGCACCGAGAGCGCAGTTCAGGCCCACGCTGAGCGGGCCAGCATGACGCACGGAGTGCCAGAAGGCCTCTGTGGTCTGCCCTGAAAGCGTACGCCCCGAAGCATCGGTTATAGTGCCTGAGATCATGATGGGCACGTCTACGGCCTGCTCTTCCAGGTGCTGCTGGACAGCGAAAAGGGCCGCCTTGGCGTTCAGGGTGTCGAAAACAGTCTCCACCAACAACAGGTCGGCGCCGCCCTCCATGAGCCCACGGGTCGCCTCCGTATAAGCCGCCACAAGCTCGTCGAAGGAGATATTGCGCAAGCCCGGATCGTTGACATCCGGTGACAGGGATGCCGTGCGGTTGGTCGGTCCCAGGACACCGGCGACGAAGCGCGGGGTGCCGGTCTTGTCCGCAACGGCATCGGCCGCCTGACGCGCCAGGCGCGCCGAAGCAACATTCAACTCGTGGACCAGCGCCTCCATGCGGTAATCGGCCATGGAGACCCGGTTGGCGTTGAAAGTGTTGGTCTCGATGATGTCGGCACCCGCCTCCAGGTAGGCGGAATGAATGTCCCGAATGATCTGCGGCTGAGTCAGGGAAAGCAGATCGTTGTTGCCTTTCAGGTCAGAACCCCAGTCGGCGAAGCGGTCGCCCCGGTAGTCTTGCTCTCCCAGTCCGTAGGCCTGAATCATGGTGCCCATGGCGCCATCGAGGATCACGATGCGCTCCTCGAGCAGCCGGTAAAGCAGGTCAAACTGAGATAAGCTCAAGCTACTACTCCTCGCGCCACGGGAGAAGGGGACTGGCTTCGAACACGCCTCAGCTCCCCAGCAGTCGCGCCCACCAGCGGCGACGATTGCCCGGCGGGGGCATGGCGGTCTGCAAATCCGCCGGCCGCAGCTTGCTCATGACCCAACCGGGCAGGGGTGGCTGCTCGCTGTAACCACAGACCATGCCCAGATTATTCGGATCGTAGATCTTCACGAAGGACGGCTTCTCCAGATCGTCAGCATATACAATCCCGC
>JASJBY010000345.1 GCA_030066245.1 Gammaproteobacteria bacterium | reverse complement strand
GTATCAGCCTTGTCGCCTTTGTGGGAATCCACCACGAAGCGCAGGTGGCTGCGTTTCAGGTCCGAGTCGCTGCGGAAGCGCTTCTCCTGAGGCTTGCCGAACAGCGGGTCGTCCACGCCGCCGCTGGCGTGGTTGTTGTGACAGTCGAAACACTGCCTGACCATTGCCTGGTAGGCTTTCTGGGCGGCCGCGTCCGAGGTGGTCAGAGAGCTGGACTGGAAGTTGATCCGGTCGGAAAGGCCCACCATGGACTGCGTGGTCGAATAGGTCACGAACGCCTGCAGCTGTTCCCGGCTCCAGTTCCGCGGGTCCGCGCGATCCGTGTGGTCGTGGCGGCTGTTGATCTCCGCAATGGCCCTCTCGACCCGGTCGTCGTAAGTGGCGCCGTAGTCACCCGGTCGTGTCAGGGCGCGGCTGCTGCTGTCCGGAAAGCCGGACTCCGGCGGCACGGTCAGGTCGTCGCCCAGCATCAGTGACCACAAGAAAGGCGCGGGGTGATAATCATTGCCGAAACCCGTGGGGTTAATCGAGTTGTAGATGTACGGTATGACCTCTTCGCTGTCCCTCAGCTTGTGCCCTCCCCGTGCCAGGGCAAGCCAGGTGGCGTTCTCGGGTCGCCAGCCGCTGGCGTTGGAGAGGTCCAGCTTGTCGCGCGAATCGTGACAACCCGAGGCCGCACAACCCTGCAGCAGCGGCATGATGTCCTGATGGAAGTCAGGCACCGCATCGTAAGCCTGATATCCGCTGATATCCGCGACGCCCGAGAGGTCGCTGCTTTCCATCTTGGTCGAAGCAATCGTCGTCGTGTCCTGATAGAGGTCGATGTTGAACTGGGAGCGCTCCTGATGGCACTGGTTGCACGCGTTGACCCGGTTCGGCACGAAGCTGATCTCCTGGCGCTCCGCGCGGATGGGGATCCAGATGTCGTCGGCCTCTCCAAGCGCGTCACTGTCCAAATCGAAGCGTTTGTTGACTTTCCAGACGTACAGGCCGGGTTTGACGAGCACGCCCATGGATCCGTCCGACTCCGCCGGTATGAAGCCGCTGGCCGGCACGGAGAGCTCCGGAGAGCCGCTCCAGCCGAGTCTACCGATGGCCTCGGACCGGTTGGACCCGCCCACCGTATGCGACGGAATGAAGAACTGAAGGCGTATGTCGCTGGGGTTGATGCCGTCGAGCTGATGCTGAACGCCGTTGTCGGATTCGGTCAGGTCCTGCACCAGAAAACCCGCTTTGCCCTCCAACGCGTAGTTGGTGTATGAGCTGCGGCTCTCGCCCACGTCGCCTTCGTTCAGCCGCGCGACGAACTCTTGCGGCGGGTAGAAGCTGCGCGGCTGCACGAAATGCATGTCCGGGTGCGTCATGACGACCTGCTTCTGCCCCGTGTCGGTTTCGCCCCGAAGGTTTTCCGGATAGTCCTTTACGTAAATGCCGTAGGCGTTGTCCAAATTTTCCCGGTAGGCGTAGACCATGCTCTTCCCGTTGTAGTGTTCCGGGTTACGGGAAATGCCGGTACCGTTCGCGTACCTGTCGAGGAAGATCCGTTCGCTGCGCAGGTCCAGATCGTCACGGAAGGTCATGGCAATGCTGCCATCGGCGATAAAGCCCGAGCGCCCCTGGGTCATGAGAATATAGCCTGCATAGGGACCGGTCTTGATTTCACGTGGCTGAAACACATGGGCCCCGCTTCGGTCGGTGGCAGACTCCTGGCCGAAGAAGGTGAAGTTGTCGCTGCCGTCGAGCTGTATTTTCCAGAGCGAGAATCTGTTAGTCGTCTGCTGGTGTTCCCACTGGGTGAATACCACGAGTTTCGTGCCGTCCGGACGGGTAACGGAAATCGGTTCCAGCTGGTGGGAGTTGTTGTAGCCAATTCGCTGAACACTCCCTGTCTCGGCGTTAAGGATGTGGATCAACGGCGTCGCCGCGCGGTCGTACTCGTCGAGCAGAACACCACTGCTGGGTCCGCCGTAGTTCATGGGAAGCTCCGACACATCAACGGTTTTGGCGACGAACAGCATATGGTTGCCCGTGTCGGAATTGCCGACGTAGGTGGGGTAAAGGTAGTGAACGCTGTCGTCCTGGGTGATCTTCCTGAAGGTGAAATCCGTGAAGTTGAATTCATAGATGCCAAGATGGCTGTCACCCTCGCGACGCATGGAGATGAAGAGGCTTTGCCCGTCGGGTGCGACGTCGAAGCTGTGCAGACGGATCTTCTCGTCGTCCTGACAGTTGTCGGTCAGCTGGGGCAGCAGTTGCCAGGTCCGGTAACTGCCATCGCTGCTCTTGCGCGAAACGAACATCTTGTCTTCGAACCCGTCTCCGCTGTATCCGCGGGTCGGGAAGCGCAGATCGTTGCGCGTATCGAGCTGTGACCAACCAAGGTAGAACACGTCCGGATGCAGCCGGCTGTCTGAACCGTGGACTTGGGCGGCCTGTGGAACGTAGTCCTTGCCGACCATCACGCCGTCGAGGACTGCGCACTCCGTGAGGTCAGCCGTGCCGTCTCCGGCCTGGATAACCGGGTTGTCAGTGGTTATACACCCGCCAAGAAGCAAGGCGCTGGTCGCTATGGCTAAGACATACTTGCTCATGGTCTGGCTCCCTCTTCGTTCCTGCTACAACTCGCCTAACACCAGCGCCTGCGCTGGTGAACACGGAGAGAGTCGCTGGAAAGCCCTGTCGGGTCCGCGGGCGCAACAGACGGGCCAAGCGGACCATCACGACTTCCTGCCGCTGCATGTGACGTTCCGTCGCCAGCTGCGGAACAAGTTTCGTGCCAGGAGCATGGGGTCCAGGCGTTTAATGCATATAATTCCGCTAGTTGTGGGGCGCTGACTGACCTTCCAGGCGGGCTCTGCCCGGTCCTGTAACCTAGGTTTTTCGTCAACTAAGGTTTACGGCTGCGGGCAGGTTGTTTACTGGTTCACACTCTGCGAGGGCTAGGGTGTGGGCGAGGCTCGGCTGGACGGGCCTGGGCATTGCGGGGAGAATTGCAGCGCTTGCCAACAAGGCCTGGCCGCCGCGGCCCGACCGCTGTGGACCACCGATTTGGCTGGGTTTGCGCTGCAGGAGTCCGGTGAGGGCAACTGGGGTGAAAAATTAGTTCGGCTGCCGGCGTGAACCTTTACGCGCACATCTGTGCCCGAGGCCGGCTCAGACCGCCAGAGTGCTCAGATGGCTGGCCGGCTCGTTGGGAGATGACGATGGAGACCTGTACCGATGGCTTGTGATATCGCCAGCGTAGACGGCAACCGGCGGCTGGTCCCGGCACGCGCACACACCTGTGCCGAGGCCCGGCTGCGAAGGTTATGCCGGCTTCTCACCATCTTCATGCTACTGGCTTTGAGTTCCTGTGCGGTCCTTGAGCAGCAGGCCACCCAGTCCCCTGAGGTGCACATCGACGGGGCCCACCCGGGCGCTTCGACGCGCGTGGAATTCGACCCGGAGGGCTCGCGCATTGCCACCGGCGGATACAGCGGCGAGATCCGCATCTGGGACGTGCCGAGCGGGGATCCCCTGCAAACGCTGGAGGCACACACGGATACGGTGCGTGGGCTGGTCTGGATGGAAAAGCAGGTGCTCGTCAGCGCAGCGGACGATGGTCGCATCATTGCATGGAACCTGGACGCCGGGCGGCCGGAAGTCTCCGTGGCCACCTCCAGGGTAACGGCGCTTGCCGCCATTCCGCGGCGCCGAGAGCTGGTAACGGGTCACGGAGATGGCCAGCTAAGGCTTTGGTCCTACCCCGGACTGGCGCTCCGGGGAGAGTACCGGCTGGGCGGCCGCGTGGTTTCCGTCGCAGCCAGACCGGACGGTGACCAGCTGGCCGCTGCCAATACCAGAGAGGAGGTCGCCGTTTTTAACTCAGAGCTAAACTTGCTGCGGTACCTGCCCACGGAAGGCAAGAACGCTCAGGAGCTGCGATATTCCCCGGACGGCCGCCAGTTGGCGGCCGGCACTTGGTTCGACCTCTATTTTTGGGACCTGGAGACCGGAACTCTGACCGTGAAAGATACGGAGCACATCGGGGCAATCATCTCCGTGGACTACACCCCTGACGGCAGACACCTGGTGAGCCTGGGGCGGCATACCGATTCGAAAATTCGCTTGCTCGATCTGGAGAGCGGTCGGCTCGCCAGGCGACTGGATTCTCATGAACTCTGCGGCTATTCCGTCCGCATTGGTCCCCGCGGGCGCTACGTGGCGACGGTCAGTGATGACGAAAGCGTGCGGCTGTACGATATCAGCGCCCCGTACCAACCCACCCGGCGATATCCTGTCACCCAGCTTCCCTAGTCACCATGTTTTGACGGTTTCAGTCCGCCGGCACGCTCTGCAGGACGATGGGCTCCACCTGCACTGCCGGCAGCTCACGGGCCACCACGCGGCCCGTGTTTCTGTTCTGAACCGACAGCACAATCTGCTGATGTACGCTGGCCACGACGATGCGGATGTGACCGTCCTCGTGGCTGAACAACACTTCGTTCATGTCTTGCTCTTCCCCCCCATCCGACCGCTTTCATATGTTGCTTTTCTCACCCTTGGAACCACCAGGCGGCATGACCCGGATTGCGGCAACAAGCCTGGCAGTCGAGACCCTGGCGTCACCGTCGGCAGTTGACCGAGCACCCGCCGGACCGCGACCGCCGTCTAGGTGAGCTGTCGCCTGCATCTCTGCTGCCTTCAGACCCAGCACCAGCACAGCTGAGAGCATGCTCAACACCGCAACGACGATCGTGGCGCCGACGAGACTCATTGCTTTCCTCCCTGTTCGTCAGAGCCAGAACGTTAAGCACAAAATCTAACATAGATTATGAAATACTTTAAATCAAGTAAATATTATAAATATGTGATATAATTAGTCTTTTAATAATCGGCTTCCGCCAAAGACTAGATGGCTGATTCGAAATACGCTATCGGCTGACCCGGTCGGGGTGTTGGCGTAGCGGCGTAGATGGCGAGCGGCGCAGGGAAAGCTTAAGCTCGCCATCTACGCATCTCGCCAGGCTACGGGAGAGGCGGATCCAAACGGCCATCCGGTGAATGGCCGTTCCGCCGAGCGGGCACGCCACGGATGGCGTGCCCCGGACTTGCTA
>JASJBY010000344.1 GCA_030066245.1 Gammaproteobacteria bacterium | reverse complement strand
GTATCCGCTCCCGCCGTGCAGGCACGCACGCTGAAAATCGCAACGCTCGCGCCGGCTGGCACGAGCTGGATGAAGGAGATGCGCGAAGGGGCCAAGGAAGTTTCGGAGCGGACCGACGGCCGGGTAAAGTTCAAGTTCTATCCCGGCGGAGTGATGGGAAACGACAGGAGCATGCTCCGCAAGATGCGGGTGGGGCAATTGCATGGTGCGGCCCTGACCACCAGTGGGCTGGCGGAAGTCTACCGGGACAGCTGGATTTACACGTTGCCGTTGCTGTTCAGAAACTACCAGGAAGTGGATTATGTCCGGGAGCGTGTCGACCCGCTGATTGGGAAAGGACTGGAGCAGCACGGCTTGGTGACTCTAGGCATCGGCGAGGGGGGATTCGCGTACATGATGTGTGACGAGCCCCTGTACACCGTGGACGACCTGAAGGGCAAAAAGGTCTGGATACCCGAGGGCGACGTTATCGCGGAGGTGGTGTTCGAGATTGCCGGTGTGACTCCCGTTCCGCTGCCCCTCGCCGACGTCTACACCGGGCTGCAGACCGGGCTCGTCAACACGCTGGGCTCGCCGCCGATGGCCACCATCGCCTTCCAGTGGCATACCAAGGTCACCCACCTGACCGACGTTCCTTTGAGCTATGTGGTGGGACTGTTAGTGCTGGACGACAAGGCCTTCCGCAGATTGAAACCCGAGGACCAGGCCGTGGTGCGGGAAGTCATGGGCCGAACCATGAAGCGTCTGGACGAAATTAATCGAGCCGACAACGATAATGCCCGTCGGGCACTGGCCGGCCAGGGGGTCGAGTTCGTGCGCCCCATGGGCGAAGAGCTGAGCCGGTGGCGGGCGATCGCCGACCAGGCCACGGAACGCCTGGGGGAGCAGGGCGCTTACACTAAGGAGATGTACCAAATCATCGACAAGCACCTGACCACCTTCCGGAGTATGACGGCACATCAATAAAACCCCCTCATCGCGTCGGGCCGGCATCGCCATGCAGCGTGTTCTGAGTATCATCCACGGGCTGGAAGACGGGCTGCTTGCGCTGATGGTCGGGTTGATGATCCTGCTGGCGGGTAGCCAGATCCTGTTGCGGAACCTGTTCGACACCGGCTTCGCATGGGCCGATCCCGTGCTCAGGCTGCTGGTCCTATGGGTGGGATTGCTGGGAGCCTTGGCAGCGAGTCGCACGGACAAGCACATCGCCATCGACGTCTTTTCTCGCCTGCTCGGGCCGCGTTCCCTCGCTGCAGTCAAGTCGCTCACGGCCCTGTTCACCGCCACCGTGTCCGGGGTCATCGCGTATCATGCCGGTCGCTTCGTGGCGATGGAGCAAGAGGCAGGAATGCTCGGCGTTGCCGGCCTTCCCGCCTGGATGCTGCAGCTGATCCTGCCGGTGGGTTTTGGCCTTATCGGGCTGCGCTATCTGGTGCTGTCCGGACTACGTGGCAAAGGCATTTTCAGCACCAAACCCTCGGCATGATTCTCACCGCCGCCGTGCTCCTGCTGCTTGCGCTCTTCGGCGCCCCGCTGTTCGCGGTCATCGGCGCCGGCGCCCTGCTTGGCTTCTACCGAGAGGAAATCGACCTGGCGGTGGTCGCCATCGAGATCTACCGGCTCGCGGAGATGCCGGTGCTGCTGGCCGTGCCCCTGTTCACTTTTGCCGGATACCTGCTGGGCAAGAGCGACGCGCCCCACCGGCTGGTGCAAGTCACCAATGCGGTGTTGGGATGGCTGCCGGGGGGACTGGCCATGGTGGCCTTGCTGGCCTGCGCCCTGTTCACCGCCTTCACCGGCGCCTCCGGCGTCACCATCGTGGCCCTTGGTGTGCTGCTGGTGCCGGCGTTGGCGGAGGCCGGCTATCGCGACAACTTCAACCTGGGCCTCATAACCACTTCGGGTAGCCTGGGGCTGTTGTTCGCCCCGTCCTTGCCGCTGATCCTGTACGGCGTTGTGGCCCAGCAGCTCAATCTGGCGGAACCCGTGAGTATCGACGACCTGTTCCTGGCCGGCATACTGCCCGGCCTGCTGATGCTGGCAATGCTGGCCGCCTGGAGCATGTGGGATACGCGGGCGGAGTACATATCCCGGCCGTCTCTGTCGTGGCGGGAAACCCGGGCTGCGTTGCGCGAGGCCATCTGGGAGCTGCCCCTGCCTTTCGTCGTACTGGGGGGCATCTACAGCGGTTATTTTGCCGTGTCGGAGGCGGCGGCGGTTACGGCCCTTTACGTCCTGGTGGTGGAGGTGGGCATCAAGCGGGACGTCAGGTTGCGTGAACTCCCCGGTATCATGCGCGAATCCATGATTCTGGTGGGCGGCATCCTGATTATTCTGGGCGTCTCACTGGCCTCGACCAACTACATGATCGACACGGAGGTGCCGACCCGGTTGTTCGAGACCATTCAGACCCATGTCCAGGAGAAGTGGACTTTCCTGATTCTCTTGAACCTGTTCCTGCTCGGCCTGGGAATGATGCTGGATATCTTTTCGGCTCTGGTCCTCATTGTGCCCATCATTCTGCCCATCGCGGTGGCTTACGACATTCACCCGGTCCATCTCGGCATCATCTTTCTCGCCAACATGCAGCTCGGTTACCTGACACCGCCGGTGGGCATGAATCTCTTCATCGCCAGCTTCTGCTTCGACAAGCCCGTGCTGCAGCTATACAGAGCGGCTCTGCCGTTCTTTGCCATTTTGCTGCTAGCCGTCGTCATCATCACTTACTGGCCGTGGCTTTCCATGGCCTTGCCATCGCGCTTCTGACGCGGCACGGGTGCCTGCGGGCCCTCGTCTACCCGCCAGACAAGCGCCTTGCCTTGACCCCGCGGGTCGCTGGCGGCCAGTACCTGGCCACCCAGCCGATCCCAGTACACGGCCTGCATGTTGCCGTAACGCCCGGACAGTGCATGCAGTCGGTGTCCAAGCTGCTGCAGCGCCGCTCGCAGCGGCTCATCCAGGGCGCCGGGCTCGTGCTGCACGACGTCGGGAAGATACTGGTGGTGAAAGCGTGGCAGCGCCACCCAGGAGTCCGGACCGCGGCCGGCGGAAAGGTCCAGTATGCCCAGCAGCACCATGCTTATGATTCGGCTTCCACCGGGCGTGCCCAGGACGGCAACGCCGCCCTGACTCTCAACGAAGGTAGGGCTCATGCTGGACAGGGGGCGCTTGCCCGGGGCTATGGCGTTGGCGTCGCCACCGACCAGCCCGTAGACGTTGGGTGCGCCTGGTTTGGCTGAAAAGTCGTCCATTTCGTCATTAAGCAGCACACCCGTGCCCGCCGGCATGAAGGCAGAACCGAAGGGGTAGTTGATGCTGAGGGTCGCGGCGACACGGTTGCCATGCCTGTCGATGATGGAAAAATGGCTCGTGTCCGCACCCTCGGGACCCGGTACAGGCAGGGCGGCGCTGGCCGTCGCCCGGTCCAGGCGGATCTCTCGACGCAGCCCGTCGGCATGCTGCTGCCCGGTCAACCGCTCGGTGGGCACCGGAATGAAATCCGGGTCCCCCAGGTGCTCGGCCCGATCCCGATACGCAAGGCGCATCGCTTCGACGATCAGATGAGTACGGGTGACTGGCTCGACGCCAGCCAGGTCGAAGCCCGCCAGGACATTGAGCATCGTGACCAGGGCCACGCCGCCGGAGGACGGTGGGGAGGCCGACACGATGCGCAAATCCCTGAAACTGCCGGACACGGGCTGGCGCTCCACCACCGTGTAGCGGTGCAGGTCCTCTGCCGTCCAGATGCCGCCTGCCTGACGCACTCCCTGCACCAGAGCGGCCGCAACCGGGCCCCGGTAAAAGCCATCGCCCCCGTGCCCGGCAATCGCCTCCAGCGTACGGCCCAGATCCGGCTGTCGGATCAGGTAGCCGTCATCGGGAACCGTGCCCTGGTCCAGAAAAACGGCGGCGGCGGCGGGTGACTGTTCGAGGGCCGAAAGACGAAAGCCGGCCATGCGCCGGTATTCGGGGGTCACGGCGAAGCCACGGCGGGCGAGCTCAATGGCAGGCTGCAGACTTTTGGCCAGGGGCAGGCGACCATACCGCCGGGCGATGTGCTCCAGGGCGGCCGGCACACCCGGAATGCCGGCAGACAGGGGACCATCCACAGACTGTCGCGGCAGTACTACACCGGCTTTGCTCAAGTACATGTCCCGGTGAGCCGCCTGCGGCGCGGTCTCCCGCCCGTCCACCATGATCTGGTATCCGTCGCTGGCGCGATGCAGAAGCCAGAAACCTCCTCCGCCGAGACCCGAGCTATAGGGCTCCACTACGCCCAGGGTTGCAGTTACCGCCACCGCCGCATCAAAGGCATTGCCTCCTTGCGACAGCACGCTGACGCCGGCGTCCGTGGCAAGCGGGTGCGCGGTCGCGATAGCCGCCGCCGGCAAGGCCGTATCGGCCCGGGGCACGGCGCTGCAGACAACCAGCAAGCATGCCAGCAGCATACGCCCCGTACCCAGCCTCGTGAATCGCACGACGGGCTCAGGCGGTCTCGCTGCTCAGGCGGAGATACTTGGCGTAGAGCTGTTCCTGCGTCTCCTCGCGATCGGGATTTTTCGGAATACAGTCCACTGGACACACGTCCACGCATTGCGGCGTGTCGTGGTGACCGACGCATTCGGTGCACAGATCTGGGTTTATTTCGTAGATTTCCTCTCCCTGGAATATCGCGTTGTTCGGACACTCCGGCTCACAGACATCACAGTTGATGCATTCGTCGGTAATCATTAGTGCCATAACAGCCGCCTGTGGTTGAGTAATTAGCCCAATATGTCAGCCGAGACGCCTTTTTAGCGCGGATAAGACAGCCCTCGGCACAAAGTCGCTTACGTTGCCTCCCAGCGCCGCTATCTCCCGGACTAGGCCTGACGAGATGTACGCATAGGGCTCGGCGGGAGTCAGAAAAAGAGTCTCCAGATCCGGCGCCAGCTTCCGGTTCAGGCCAGCAAGCTGAAGCTCGTACTCGAAATCAGAAACGGCGCGCAAGCCGCGCAGGATGACTCGGGCCCCCCGCTGCCGGGCGAAGTCCACGAGCAGCCCCTCGAGCACGCAGACTTCCACATTTGCCGTGTCCGTAAGCACCTCCCGGGCCAG
>JASJBY010000039.1 GCA_030066245.1 Gammaproteobacteria bacterium | reverse complement strand
AACGACTCGCGCAGCTGCTGGATCACCCAGGCCGATGTGGGATTGGGCGTGACGTTGAAGTGCACGATACGTCGTCGGCCATGCTCGATGACGAACAGCACGTAGAGCATCCGCAGGGAGGCCGTCGGCACGGTAAAGAAGTCCATCGCGGCGATGGCCTCCTTGTGGTTTCGCAAGAAGGCCATCCAGCGTTTCACCTTGTCAGGATCGACTGGCCGGCGTGGCATGTAACGTGACACCGTGATCTCCGAGACATCGAACCCGAGCTTCAACAACTCGCCGTGGATGCGCGGTGCACCCCAGCCGTCTCGCGCCATGGTCCTGATAAGGCGACGAATCTCCGCATCGACCCGAGGCCGCCCAGGACCCTGTTTCTGCTGGGAGAGCTTCGCCCAGTGGCGTCGGAATCGTTCTCGATTCCATTTAGCGACGGTATCCGGGTTGACGATGACCAATCGGGTTGCCCAGCCCGACAATGAGGCGGGCAGAGCGACCCAAAAAGCGCGGTCGAAATCATGGAGCACTGGCCGTGTACTTTCTTTCTTCATCGCGCTCACTTCCTGCCTCAGCGCCAGGTTTTCGTTCACGAGTTCCTCGCGGCCACGAAACATAGCGCTGAGAGCACGAACGCCGAGTGTAATCAGAAAGATGAGGAGACGGAGCATGGCCGCGGAGTTTGCCCTCCTCATCCCGCGATCTCAAGTCCTCCGTTGGACACCTCCTCTGAGTTCACGCTCTGGTATAACCGACTGATTTTACTGACAGACCAATAATGACGAGGGACAGCCCCGATGCGCACCCTCGCATGCCGGGATGGCGGCTAGGCCTCATTTCATAAATGGCTCGAAGGTCCACACCTGAAGCCCCTCGGCCTCCAGCCGCATCAGGTCCCTGTCGTTGGTCAGGATACCGTCCGCTGCGCCGCTGAGGGCCGTGGCCCCGTGGATCGCGTCTGGTGTCCTCAGACCATGCTCGGCCCTCAGGCGGGCCGCCTCCATGGCGATGTCAGGGGAAAGGGCCACCAACTCCAGGTTGCGAAATTCCGTGAGCCTGTTGGCTGCCAGCCTTGCCCTGCGCGTCTCCCCCGCTCGATAAACCGGAACCAGCAGTTCCGTAAGCACCAGGGTCGCCATCAGGCCAGCGATTTCCCCCTCCTCTATGCGCCGCAACACTGTCTCGGCCGCCTGCCCGTGTTCCGGGTGTCGCTCCAGGAAGTAAACCAGGGTCACTGTGTCCAGCAATACTCGGGAGCCGGCCCGTATGGGATTGGTGCTCAGCGGTCCCACTCGTTCCTCGCCTGCTCCAGATCCCGGGCATAGCCCCTCCAGAGCTCAGAGCGTAGTTCCGCCAGGGCATCGACGTCGGAAGCCGGTGCCTTACGGACCACGACGTGGTCATCTTCGACCTCGATTACTAGGCGATCACCGGGGCGCAGTCCAAGCCGGCGCCGCACCTCCGCGGGCAGCACTATCTGCGACTTTGAACTCAATGTGGCGGTAGACATGCCATTCTCCAGACTTGCTTTACCTAACAGTAAAGCATGCGGACAGGTGGGCTGCAATGGCCGTCCTGGCTACCCTTCACATCCGCCTGGAAAATCCGCGTCTTGCAGGACCGATGGCCCCCAGACAAGTCCACGGCAGCGGGCCTTGACTTGAATTGGCCGGACCGGTTTTCATCTACCCATCTCTCCGTCGTCGGCAATTCACGGAGCCGCTGTGGACTCGAAACCGGTCGTTGCCCTGATCATCGTCCTCGGACAGGCGGTCCGGCGCCTGCTGCGACCGGCACGCTCCGGGGCGAAACTGATGGTCGGCGCCGCCGGCGACCTCACCCGTACGCGATCGGAACTTATGGCGGAGAATGCCCTGCTGCGTCAGCAGCTCATCGTACTGCGTCGGAGCGTCGAGCGGCCTCGGCTCCACCGCGACGACCGTGTCCTTCTCGCTCTAGCCCGGCTCACCCGCCGATGGCGAGACGCATTGCACGTAGTCAGCCCCGAGACGCTGCTGCGCTGGCATCGAGACCTCTTCAAAATCATCTGGAGAGGAAAGTCCAGACCCCGCGGTCAGGCGAAGCGACTCGCACCGGAGATCGTCTGCCTCATCCAGGCCATGGCCAAGGACAACGTGTTTTGGGGCGCGGAGCGCATCCGAGGCGAGCTGCTAGAGTTGGGCATTCGCGTCAGTGAACGAACCGTTCAGAAATACATTGAGCAGGTACGGCCACCCGGTAGACAGAGACAAAGCTGGAACACTTTCATCCGAAACCACAGCCGCGACGTTTGGGCATGCGACTTCCTGCAGCTCTATGACGTGCCCTTTCGCCCTATCTTCGCGTTCTTCTTCGTGTTCCACGCCACACGGGAAGTGGTTCACTTCAATGTGACCCGCTGCCCTGCTGACGCCTGGGCGGCCCAGCAACTCCGGGAGGCCACGCCGACCGGTGACCGACCGAAGTACCTCATCCGAGACAACGATGACAAGTTCGGGAAGCGGTTCGACTCCGTGGCCGAGGGGACGGGCATCGAAATCGTGAAGATCCCGTCGCGCTCGCCCGATCTGAATTCCATCTGTGAGCGCTTCCTTGGAGCAGTGCGTCGGGAGTGCTTGGACCACATGGTCATACTCAACGAGCGACAGCTGCGCCGGGTTCTGAAGGAGTACGTCGAGATCTACTTCAATCGGGCTCGACCCCATCAAGGTTTGCGGCAGGCAATACCTGGCGCCGCAGCGCAGTCAGGCCCCACGGCCGGCGGAAAAGTCGTCCGAATCCCGCTACTCGGCGGGCTTCATCATAATTACCAATGGGCGGCATAGCCAACCGCATACCACCCGGGTGGACACATGGATGACACAAGTAGCCAGGACGAGGTGTAGTGTGAAGATGTCACAAACCTGGGGAGCTGAGAATTTGTATAATTAACAGAACGTAACGGCCATGCGAACTGCGGGATAGCTATGAAAAGCCGGGCGTTGGTGTGGCGTCAAGACCACGCCAACATAAGCAAGCACTACATTGCAGTACTTCTGCTCATTCTTATCGCCGTAGGGAAGCCTGCGTCCTCCCAAACGCTAGCCGACGTCTTGACAATGGAGCTCGTCGTCCATTTTGTGGATGTTGGTGTTGGTGACGCCATTTTGATTGAGCTGCCTGATCGAGCTCACGAGGTGGTTATCGATGGCGGAGATCGCAGAGAGGGGTTTAATTTCTTGGAGTACATTCGCCCGCACCTGGACGACCCGGTCGAACTAGCGGTAATCACACACCCAGACTATGACCATTGGAGCGGGATCGAGCGATTGTTCGAAGAGCATTCGATAGAGCAACTCTGGGACCCGGGCTATGATGGGGACTGTAAGTTTCGCGGCAGTGAAGGCAAAGAGAAAAAAGAAAAAGATCAGTACCTAAGGTTTTTGCAAAAGGTAAACAAAGGCGGAATATCGCTGAAACGTCCCGTTCCCGTAGACCCACTCAGTTCATTGTTCGAGCTGGATGATGTCAAGTTGTGGGTCCTTCATGCAGGCTCAATTCCACCTGAGGGAGAGTGCGCAAACACAATAAATAACACGTCGGTGGTCATTAGGATGCAGTACAAGGATGTCGTGTTCCTTTTCACAGGGGATATAAACGGGAAGAAACAAAACGAACGCGCTTCGGTTGAACCACGTTACGTTGAAGCACAACTTCTCGCGTTGGCAGAGGAACACCCCGACATATTGCAAGCACACGTCTTGAAAGTACCGCATCACGGGAGCAAGACGGCAAGTACGACTAGGTTCATCAAGGCCGTCGCCCCGCGGTTTGCCGTCATCTCAAGTTCCGTCACGACGCATTCTCGGCTGCCTGCCGAACGTGTTGTGAGGCGGTATGAGCGGGTACGTTTCCAGCGCTCGCGAAAGATTGAGAAGGTGCTTAGAACCAACTTTCGCGAAGGGGGCTTCGAAACCAGGCAGTTCGGCGACGACCATATCGTCTGTGGGACCAACGGTAAACCGAACGACCTCGCGTGCGACTACTTTTGGCGGTTCCAGAGATAAAAGAACGATGTTCTCCGCGGAACCCGATCGTCGCCTCACTTTCTACCGACTTCTTTATCTGAGTTTGTCGGGTACGCTATTCAATGGCGTCGGATTCGTGGCATGGTACTTCGCAGGGTGGGAGGCCGCCCTGTGGTGGCTTGCGTACTTGCTCGTGTCGGGCTTGATACCCGGAGTTGTCATCGCATATTTATTGTATCCAGCTATCACTCGGTCTGATCGCACTAATGACATAGTGAAGCGCACATGGGAAGCGGTAGAGGACGCAGAGCAAAACGAAAAGAAGGCGGACACTCAAAGGCGAATGGCAGGCCGTCAAGCAGCGCTGCAAAGTATTGGCTGGAACATTTCGGACATGGCGACAGCCCAAAACTACCTTCTCCCTCTTGGCTTCTTGAGCATGGTCGTGGCGTCCGGTTTCTTCTTGCTCCTATCACGTGGCTACCCGTTGCTGGTCCTAGGCAGTTTAGATGACCTTCTATTCGAGATACCGAATTCACTTTTCTACGGATTTGCAGGCGGTTGGCTTTACGCGCTGTACTCCGTGGTCAGTCGATACCGTTCAGCGGATATTCCGCCTGGTCTGATTAATGAACTGGCATATCAGATAGTCATCGCGAGCGTAGCTGCCTATTTCGTTGCGAAGTCGTTTCCAGGCGACCAGGAAGAGGTTACCCCCTTGGTGGTGTTTGCCTTGGGGTTCATCCCGTATGTCGACATCACGACTTGGTTACGCACCACCGCCCAGACCCGGCTTGGCACAACAGGAAGCCAAGTACGTCAAAAGGCACAAGAACGCGAGCGTGCCGATAGCTTGATCGGCTTTCCGGGGATTTCCTCGCAGGACTATGATCGCTTAAGGGAAGAACACATCTATACGGTTCAGAACATGGCGATGGCCAATCCGATCTACCTATATCTCGTCACTTCTTATCGGATGTCTCAGATCATCGCTTGGATTAGCCAGGCGTATCTTCGCACCTTCATCGAGGCAGAAGCTTCGGAGCGTCTGGCGGGGATGGGAATCCGCGGCGCGATCGAAATGGCGAGGGTGAAAAGCGTCATATCACAGGACAACGAGGACGGGAAAGCGTTGCTTGCGGCGTTGGCGAAGGCGATTGACAAAGAAGAAGCGGAAGCTCGCCATCTCGTCGACACACTTGCAACGGACCCAAAGGTTGAGATGTTGCGAGTCTTTTGGGAGGCGTTTGCGGGTACCTGAGGCAGGGTTTTGGGTCTCGGCTCACCCAGAAAGCGGCGCGTCCCAGGCTGACCATGTAAGGGAAATTTCCCAATGACGGGTCTTGGTCCCGATAAACAGTGACGATTGATTCTATTGACATTTTCGTGGCTACTGGGCACCCCCATGTTCATGGCGCGCCTCCTCAGCTTCCTGTCTGGGTTGCTAACCACCACCTTTCGGTCGCGGCTATCACTGCAGCTGAAGATGGCAGCCCTGCGTCATCAGTTCTCCGCGTACCGGCTGAAGGGCCAGAAACCTCGAATTGGACCAGCCTGACCTACTGCTTTGGTCCGTCATGGTAAGGCTGTGGTCACAGTGGCGCAGGAGCCTACTCTTCATCCAACCACGAACGGTCATGCGGCGGCAGCAGAAGAGGTTTCTGGACTACTGGCGGGCACTGAGTCACGGTAACCAGCCAGGTCGGCCCCAAATCGCCCCAGAGCTGCGAAGGCTCATTCATCGAATGTGGCAAGCGAACCCCACCTGGGGCTCACTGCGGATTGTCGCCGAACTTCAGAAGCTCGGAATCGAGGTCGCGAAATCAACCGTAGAGAAGTACGAACCTCGCTCAGGTAGACCGCCCTCTACCACATGGCGCACATTTCTCCATCAGCATGCGAAAGATACCGCTGCTATCGATTTCTTTGTCGTTCCAACGGTGAGCTTCAAAGTGCTCTTCATGTTCGTCGTACTTGCGAATAAGCGACGGCGACCTGTCCACTTCAACGTAACCGAACATCCGACAACGCAGTGGACAGCCTAGCAGAGCGTAGAAGCGTTTCCCTTCGATAAAGCCCCGCAGTATCTGCTGCGAGACGGCGACGGGATTTATGGAGAGCGGGTCCGGCGAAAGCTCAAGTCTCTCCGTATCGCTGAAGTCCTCACCGCACCGGCCTCGCCCTGGCGAAAGGACTACGCTTCATACTGCACCTCCTTCGTAGTGTTCGGCGCAACCTCGGGGAAACGCCGTCGTTCCGAGAGCTTTTGGCCTTGGCTCTTGACCGGGGGATCATCCCCAGGATTCTCGTACAGACACTCGTTCTTGTCGTTATATGCGTGAGCGGGCAGCAGGCCATGGTCGCGCCATTTCTTCACTGTCCCCGTTGAAGTGCCGAGCAGAGCAGCGATTTCGCCGAGGGTCAGTAAGCCGGCATCGCGGAGTCGATCGTAGCGTTTTTTGAGGCCGTAACTTCTGCGGATCCGCTGCACCATCATGGCATGGAAGGGCTTGCCCTCACCGGAGACGAATCCACGCTCATTCAGAATGGCCGCGATCGCCCGCTCGGTGTGGTGCGCGAGCAGGGTGTCGATCTCGGCGACGACCGGCGCCGGCGTCTGCCGGAGTTGCCAGGAGCACTTCTCCAGGGGCAGTGCCAATGTGCGGGTCGTCCCACCGCGCAAACGCACGCCCACCGTGAGCTCCTTGCCTTTGGTTAACGTGACGTCTTCGATGAGCAGGCGCGCCATGCGCTTGCGTTCGCGTTGCGGCGTCTTCGGGTCGTTCCACAATCGCGGAAAGTCGCTAGCCAGCGCCAAAATCTGCTGTCTTTGCGCTTCGCTGAGTTCTTTGTCCTCTCGCGCGCGGCGCTGTTCGAGTTCCTCCTGGGCATCGTGCAGCGCACGCAGCTTGTCGTTCCACTCGGCCTCGAGCACATCGACCACGAGGCGGTTGGCCGGATCGGCTTCCATGAAGCGCCGGCGGGCCAGATCAGCCTCGTAACGGGCCCGTTCCACACGCTGGCGTCGTAACGCCTCGGCCTCGTCGGCGCGCGCCTCGAGCTCGGCCTGCACCTGCAGCGCCACGTCCAAGGTCAGCGGCGTTACGGTCTCGATCAGCAGTGCCCCGATGGCCTGGTCAATGCCTGCGCCCGGGATGGTCTGACACTTCGAGGTTGCGGTCTGGATACCCTCGCGCTGGCAAACATACTCGGGCCACTGTCTGCCCTGGCGCGTATGATAGCGAACGGTCATTCGCTGGCCACACACACCGCATACAACCAAGCCTTGAAGTAAGGCCGGCCCCTCTCGCGGCGGGCTTTTACGTCGTTCGGCGCCGTGGGCCTGGGCGTTGTCGCGCAACCGCCGCTGGTTGAGCTCGAACTGCTCCCAAGAGATGTAACCGGCGTGCGCATCTACAAGCAGCACGGTCCATTCATCGCGCGGGAGCACTTCGATTTCGATGGTGCCACCCGGGCGCTGGTGTGTATGACTGCGACCGAAGAAGAAAGCACCGGCGTAGCGCGGGTTGTGCAACACACGCAGCACGCGGCAGTGCCACAGCGCTTCCCAGAGCAGCTCCCCCTTGTGTGGCCCAGAGCGGGGACGGCGCGGAAAACGCAGTCCCTGTTTGCGAAAGTGCTTGACCGTGGCCGAGGCCGAGCCCGTGCGCTCGAAGGTCTCGAACAGATGTCGGATGCTTTGCTGCACTTGGCTGTCGGGGTCAAGCACCACGTTACCGGTCGGGTCGTACACCAGCCCCACCGGCAGCGGCGTTCTCAGCGCGCCCCGGCGGGCTTGATTCAGAATGCCGCCACGCAGCCGCGCGCGCAGCACATGCAGCTCCGCCTCGCTCATCGTGCCTTTGAGACCGAGCAAGAGCCGGTCATTGAAGTCACTCGGGCTGTAGATACCGTCCTCGTCCAGGATCAGGGTGTCGGTTAGCGCGCAGATTTCCAGCAGCCGATGCCAGTCGCTGGAATTGCGGGCCAAACGCGAGACCTCAAGGCCGAGCACGATCCCGGCGCGGCCCATGCCGACCTCGCCGACGAGCCGCTGGAAACCCTCCCGGTCGGTGCTAGAACTCCCGGACTGGCCCTGGTCCGAGTCGATCACAATCACCCGTTCGATGGGCCAGCCCAACGCTACCGCCCGCTCCCGCAGCGCGTATTGGCGCTGGGTGCTTTCGGTATTCTCGAAGACTTGCCGCACCGTCGACTGACGCACATACAAGTACGCATCGCGCCGCAGATGGCTCGCAGTCACTTTCTGATGGACGGCTCGTGTCATAGGTGCACCTGCTGTATGTGCTCCATGGTCATGGCGGCCAGTACGTGGACTACCTCCGCGTTCGAGCCCCCAGACAAAGGGGCTGACCTGGCCGTGTTGTCCTGCGCTGAGCACCGCGCCGGGGCAGGCACCTGGGAGGCCACCACCATCCAGGCGGCCACGCCCTGGCGCAGCAGCACAGCCAGCCCGTAGCCAGCGATGGCCCCTTGGCACTCTATCTGGTGGTGGCGTAGCGCCTCGTAGCGGGCCGCGTGCTCCGAGGCGTTCTGCTCGCTGATAACAAGGCGGGGCTGTCTGCTCATCGCCGGCGTTTTTTTTCCTGCGGCGCCAGGGCCCGTTCGATGCTGCGTCGATGGACCGACAGACCGAAGCGTTCCTGGACGAGCCGCACTAACGCCTGCGAGCTCAACGCCGGCTCCGCCGCCAACGCCGCCCGCAGCGCTTCGACCACCTCTTCGGAGAGCTTGTGGGCCCGGCGCGGCCCAGGTTTCTTCGGCAACAGCGCGGGCAGGCCACCCGAGGTGTAGGCTTTCTGGGCCTGGTAGTAGGACGGTCGTGACAGGCCGAAGCCCGCCGCACTCTGGCTGACCGCGTATCCGTCGATTTGGACTCGGCGCAGCATCTCGTACTTGACTTGCAGGAGATCGCGTGGGTCGAAGAACTCGCTTGCAGCGAACAGCTCGTCGGTGACCTGCTCTGGGTGTGGGTGTAGGCAACCTTGCTGTCGCAGGCGCTCTGCCTTGGGATTGGATCGGCGTCGTGGCATGGTCGGCGCTGTGAGAGTATGTAAGGACCATTATGCCCATCATGAGACCAGTGTCAAGCTGTTAATGTCCGCTGTGTCTGTATGGCTTCGTGTTGAATAATCTAACGTTGTCTTTACCGCTTTCTATCGACGCACTTCTAGAGTGACATGGACAAAATCGGCCTTACATATACGGCATAATCTCGTTAACACCTGGCGACCATAGCACCGCTAGCGCCCTGGTCCTTCATCGGCTCACCTTGGCAATGAGATCCACCAACTCCAGAAGGTCGGCAATCCGAAAATCCGAGCGCCCGGCCGAGATCACCACAAACGGATCATCGGCCACTACGTCGGTCCAGCGCGCTGGCAGCGCGCGGACCTGATCGTTCTCGTCGACGTAGAACACCCGGTCGTCACCCCAGCAGTGGCTGACGTTGACCAGGTCGAATTCGCGCCCGAGCAGTGGATGAAATGGGTGGATAATCCGAAAAGATCGACGCTCAGCCGCTACATCGGGTGCATTCGACGGCCCAGACCAATCCCTATGCTAAACGAGTCATTGGGTCGATCCGGAGAGAGTGCCTGGACCACCTAGTTATCCTGGGAGAGCTTCATCTAAAGCGCATTCTCGCCAGCTATGCTGAGTACTATCACAGATCAGGGACTCATCTGTAATTGGGAAAGGATACGCCGGGCGGCCGGCCAATCCAGTCGCCAGATCAAGGGAAGATCGTTGAGCTGAAGCGCGTCGGCAGGCTTCATCACGAGTATATCCGGATGGCCGCGTAGATTGGCGTCGAGCCGATTAATTGGGAGGGACAGGCCCTCCATTTTCTTTTCTCGTGCGGCCCGCGCCAAGAAAAAGCCCCCAAAGTCGCACCACACCTGAGGCAGTTCATTCAAGGTATCGAATCGATCTCTCGACTTACAGCGTGACGGCTAGTGTAAACATCGAACCCCTCTGCACCAAGGATCTTCGACTCACGCTCCTCTAAATACTCTGAATTCCCATCTGGTTCAGGCACAATCGACATAGCCATGTTAACGACCGGAAAAGGATGGCCAAGGTGAGACGTTGCCGGGTCAATAACGCGAAAGCCAAGTTTACGAAAAAAGTAGACGGCACGCGTAAGTGAAACGTTCGCAACGACGTAGCAAATCCCTTGTGTTCTAAGCCACCGAAACAACTCGGTAGCAATTCCCGCCGCGACCGTATTTACTCCGTCCTCCATCTGAAGAAGTCTCCTACCCCTGTATGCAGGGAGTACAGCCAGAGACGTAATGGTTGCTGTGGTCCTGTTTCGAAAACAGCTTCCGGCGCCAGAGAAGTGGTGTGAGATCATTGCGTAGTAAGGTATCGCATCGACCATCCGGACACCACGAATTACGCCCAGCAGACACGGCGAGAAGGCACCTACAAAGAAGCCAACGGCGTCGAACTCATCCTCGGCTGCAATTTCTGGCTTTGAGGTCGGCAGTCGCCACCCCAGTTCTGAACAAAACACAGCAAACTTAAGCTTCCAGTAGGCCTCGATGAAACGTGAGTTTTCGCGCCGAAACCGTACCAGCCTTATGTTCATTGTGTGGAAATCTGGATGGTTGCGAATTTTATCAACCCAGGCTCCTTGTTGACCTGACACGGTCCAGCATCGGATGCCGTATCAGAAAATAATGGAATATCTGTCTCTGTCCTTACATTGAAAAGAGACTCGCCTTTGTGTCCCGACTCGATTGCCATCAGAAACCCGTCTAGTGTCCCTCCATTGGTCAGTTGAACATCACTAAGCCGCGCCTGCCACAGGCCTCCTTTTCTACCATGGTTTGGTGGTTGGGCGACATCTATGGTGATTTCCCCGGACTCGTCCATGTAGCTTGCGACGAAAGCGAAGCCATGCTCCTTCTCGGGCTCGTGCGAGAATCTGAAAAGTATGAAACCTTTTGCCGTTTTACCCTTGAGGCTTGTTACCAAGGGACCGGAAGCCTTTGTTTCGGTACCAAGTAGCCCAAGAGCAACAAACACCCCTCTTACGCTATTAATGAGCGACTGAAAGACGTCATTGTGGGCCTCAAGGAAAAGGTAGCCATTGCCGGCCCCTTGTTTCCCCTGCGCGAAGTAAAAACTACAGTATCTGCGAACGGCCGGTAGAATTCTGTTCGCAGTGGTATCCGCAGTCTCTAATACGCTGCTAAACTGCGCTCGGATTCTCTCTTCTAGTGGGCTTAGACTTCCGGCGGCATAGTGAGATACGTCTCTTTGCTTTGCCCTATCGAGTAGATCTCGGCAATCTTCTCCGTCGGGCTCTTTGAAGACTTTAAAGCATCTGCGGTAATGATCGGATAAGTGGTCCGGGTAGGATAGTTCAAAAGTAAATGGGAAAGAGCGAAAGCTTTCATGAGTCTGCGTGTAATGGAGAAGGAAGAATACGGGAAGTCCAAGGACGCAAAGAAAAAGAAAAACTGCGGCGGTCCCAAAAGGATCCCTGCCCTGGAATAGGCGGGTCCGTCGCCTAGAGGAATTCTCTAACAGTTCTTCCGTCCTTTGTGGGCTTTGTTGCTCAAGCGGATTCGCGGCAAGGGGATTCCAAAGGGGTGGCTTTTCAGCGAGCCCACCAGGCCACAAGGAATGGGAGGTGCCTAGAGAATGCTCCGCAACGCTTTGGCCATGCGCGACGAGTGCGTAGATTTCTGTTGGTGAGAATGCGTCAAGGTCAGTGCGAATATACTTAAGGGCTTTGCGTGCCTTCATGCTTAAACCAGGCAGCTCACATTGGTCGGGTGTGCATGAGATGGAGACTTTGAGAGAGTTCGGAAGGCCCTCTGTCTGTTCCAGCTCCGCAATTCTGCTCATCATGATATCTGTGGATCTCAACGTCGTGCGGAGGAGGCCGAATGGGCCAGAAAATGTCCGGAACGGATCTATTTCAAAAGCGCCGCTCGCATCGCTTATGATGATGAGATCAAAGGGGTCATCTGCCAACGTTTCCTTTATGAACTTGTAGCCGACGTTGTCCAAGATTCCACCGTCTGAAATGTAGTGTCTGGGAGGAACGAAGTCGCGAGCTTCTTTGCCTCTCATGCCTAAATGGCGTGCAGTTAGGACCACGGGCGGGAATATCGCGGGGAAAGCAGCTGAGGCGGCGACCGCCAAGGAGGTAGAGGTCCAGTCCGTCGGAAAGTGCTGGCATTTGTCCGCTGCATAAGTAGCATATTCTTTTTCGGAGAAACAAACCAGGGCGCCGTCGGACATGTTTGTAGCCAATAGACGAATCGTCGGCGCTCCATCTGGCATGTTACTCAGTCTCTTATGCTTATACAGCCCGTCAAGCTCGCGTTGAAGAACCTTCGTTCTCTGGCTCCGGAGAAAAGTTGTCCGACGGAGAACTCGCCCGCGGACATCTCGTCTAATAAAGTTAACCAATCGCCGGAAAGGCGCATCGAGCGTATTAGTGCTTGGGGAGACAAATCCGGGCCAGTTATCAACTACAAACGCCGCTAGGATGCTGCCCCCGGAAACTCCGCAGATGGTGGTGACTTCTTGGAGTCGGCCAACATCATGTAGGTAACGCACGACCCCTAAATGGAATAGAGTGGCCCGGAAACCACCTCCAGAGAGCGCCAAGCATATCCGTGACATGTGCTTTCTCCTTTTTGGGGGGGAGACGAAGGATGTAGGGTCTTTTCGGACGAAATGCTTTCAACTTCAAACGGGGTCGACGTCCCCGAGGAGAGCGGGAACCAATCGTTCTGCGTCGGCGCCACGCGTGCTGGCATTGCGAAGCACTGCGAGCAGGCAATCATCGATGTCTGTATCCCGTTTCTCTGCGAGCCCTTCCGAGCCGGAGGTCCCGCTCTAGCGTTCTGCGGCGCGAACATTTCGAATAGTGTTGGTGATCCCCAGGCTGTCTGGGCGGCAATTCCTCGGAGGTATCGAAAGGCGGCGCAAATCCCGCTGTAGTAAGCCGGCAGCGTTGGGCGCCCAAGGAGCCGGCCCGTGTGTCGATGCTGTGGAACGAGATTCGGCTCGTCCAGGTTCGTTCGCGGATGGCCGGGGCGATTCAGAGGGCGACGGATATCAGGGTTAATAGCTGGTTTGCCGGTAAATGGGCAGAGACGACTCCATTGTCTGCAAACAACAATGCGGACAATCTTGCACGAAGTCGCTCCAAATCTGCGCGCATTTGGGGAAATGGCGGAGATGAGGGAATCAAAGCGTCGACGAAATCGGACAGCAGCATCAAGAACGCCGGAAGGCCGGTGAACAGCTAGGTGGTATCCCTGTCTATCTTCTGGACGAAAACTGTCCATTTCCGTCTCGCTACCTGACGTGCCTCACGTCCCGTGGCCCGGGGAAGTGAGGTCCTCTCCCCTTGTCGGAGGGTCTCTCAATCGCTTACTGTCCGGCTGAGAGGGTTGGGCGGTGAGAGAACGGAAGCAGAACCTAGTTCTTGTTCACAATCGCCATGGTCGCGACTTTCCCCTTTGTTTGGAGTCGCTTTGGAAAGCCACACCCCACCCCACCAGCCGTACCTCCAGAGCTTTATAAGAAGCATGGAGCGTAATGAGTCCGGATTCAAGCCGCGTGTATCGATGGGTGAATATTCACCATCGCGAAACTTCTGTAGGCAACGTCTTCCTGTGAATCTGTCTGGGCGATTCGGTGCGGCTGAATACCTGCAGCGTCCAACGCTGCTCAGCGATTTCTGCACCTGTCCGTCCCGATCGCGCCAACGAAGCCTAGGAGAGGGGGATGGCGAGTCGAAGTTTGAAACCTCTCATTGCAGCCCAGTGGGTAGTTAACCCCACCCGGTAAGGGCTAGCCACCCGCCGGAAGCGAGTCTTGCGTCGTCGTCAGTGATGGCGGCACGAAGCGTAGACAGCGAGTGCAAAAGCCGTGTGAT